>CAZMKY010000263.1:0-12240 GCA_964566835.1 uncultured Rhodobacterales bacterium | reverse complement strand
CGCGAACAAGGCAACCTTCGACGCAGACCCAGAAACCTATGCCCCACAATATGGCGGCTGCTGCGCCTGGGCCGTGGCAAATGGCTATACTGCGAAGATCGATCCCGATGCGTGGTCGATCGAGAACGGCAAGCTGTACCTGAACTTCAGCAAGCGCATTCGCCGTCGCTGGCTGAAAGATGTGCCCGGCAATATCGCCAAGGGGGATGCCAACTGGCCAAGTGTTCTCGGCTAGACGATCACGTTTTTGAGACCGGATCTTTCCGGGTCGATCAAGCGCCCCCATATCCTATTCGTGGGCCCGGAGCCGGAACCTCCGGATGCCAAATCACTGTCCCTCGTTCCGTACCTGACGCCCGGGCCTTTCCCGGGCGTCTTTTTGTCTTAAGGTCCCGAACATGGCTGATGACGCAACGCTTACCCGAATTTTGTCAGAGACCCGCCGGATCGCACTTGTCGGTGCGTCGTTGAACCCGGCGCGTGCCAGCAACCGCGTGGGGCATTTTCTGGCGTCTAAAGGCTACGACGTGATTCCGGTAAATCCGGGCCATGCGGGGAAATCTCTTTTCGGTCAGACGATTGTCGCGTCGCTGTCCGATATCGAAGGCCCTGTCGACATGGTCGATATCTTCCGCGGGTCCGCAGCAGTTCTGCCCGTCGTCGAAGAGGCGCTCGACACGCTTGAAGGTTTGCAGACCGTCTGGATGCAGTTGGGCGTGGAAAACGCAGAAGCGCGTGCTTTGGCCGAAGCGCGGGGTTTAACCGTTGTTGAAAACAAGTGCCCGGCAATCGAGTATCCGCGGTTGATTGGCTGACACCAACCGTTGGCGTCCCGCTTTAGCGTGATGCCTTCTCGTCAATGCCGCTTTGGCCTTCGCGACCAGCGAGTTCTGCCAGGACGTCTTCAAGCGTGACATCGCGCGAGGCGAGCATGACCAGCAGATGGTAAATCACATCGGCTGCTTCGGATGTCAGTGCGGCGCGGTCGCCTTTCACAGCCTCAATGATCGCTTCAACGGCTTCCTCGCCAAACTTTTCGGCGCACTTCTCTGGCCCCTTGGAAAGGAGCTTGGCCGTCCACGAACTATCGGGATCTGCGTCTTTGCGCGCGGCAATCGTCGCAGCAAGGGTTTCGAGCGTGCTCATTCAAGCCTCACAGGTATGCCAGCTGCCGCCATGTGGGCCTTGGCCTCGGCGATGGTGAAGTGGCCAAAGTGAAAGATCGAGGCGGCAAGGACAGCGCTTGCGCCGCCTTCCGTAACGCCTTCGACCAGGTGGTCCAGCGCGCCAACACCGCCTGAGGCGATGACCGGGATCGAAACGGCGTCAGAGACCGCGCGCGTCAGCGGCAGATTGAAACCAGATCGCGTTCCATCGCGGTCCATCGAGGTCAGTAGGATCTCGCCTGCGCCCTTGGCTTCGACCGTGCGGGCGAATTCGACTGCGTCGATTCCGGTGGATTTGCGTCCACCATGGGTGAATATCTCCCACCGGTCGGGTGCGACTGACTTTGCGTCAATTGCCGTCACGATGCATTGCGACCCAAAGCGGTCCGCGGCATCAGCGACAACATCAGGATTGGCGACGGCCGCGGAATTGAAGCTGACCTTGTCTGCGCCTGCCAGAAGAAGGGCACGCACGTCATCGCTGGTTCGGACACCGCCGCCGATGGTCAGCGGCATGAAGCAGTGTTCAGCGGTGCGCGTCACCAGGTCGAACATGGTGCCACGGTTTTCATGCGTGGCGTGAATGTCGAGGAAACAGAGCTCATCCGCGCCAGCGGCGTCATAGGCGATCGCGGCTTCCACGGGATCGCCGGCATCGATCAGGTCGACGAAATTCACGCCTTTGACGACCCGGCCATCGGCCACGTCCAGGCAAGGGATAATGCGGGTCTTCAACATGACGCTGTCCTAGCGCCTTCCGTCGCAGGAGGGAAGGTGGCGGCGATCAACCGCTCGCCAGCCGGGCAAGCGCTTGGCCCAGATCGATGGCTCCGTCGTAAAGGGCGCGTCCTGAAATCGCACCGGCGATGACGCCCGTTGACTGAAGGGCGGTCAGGTCCTCCATGGTCGACACACCCCCCGATGCGATGACCGGGATCGAAACTGCGCGCGCCAGCGCCTCGGTCGCGGGGATGTTCGGGCCTTGCATCGCGCCGTCACGGTCAATGTCGGTGTAGATGATGGCGGCAACACCGGCGTCTTCGAATGCGCGCGCCAGATCGGTGGCATCGACATTCGTCTCTTCCGCCCAGCCGCGTGTCGCCACCTTGCCGGCGCGGGCATCAATGCCCACGGCGACATGTCCCGGGAAAGCGCGCGCCGCTTCGCGGACGAGATCCGGATCTTCGACAGCGATGGTGCCAAGGATGACCCGGGCCAGTCCTTTCTCAAGCCACATCTCGATCGTTTTCAGATCGCGAATGCCGCCGCCGAGTTGGGCCGGAATGTCGGTCGCGGCGAGAATGCCTTCGACGGCTTCGGCGTTGACCGGTCTGCCAGCGAAAGCGCCATTCAGGTCGACGAGGTGAAGCCATTTTGCACCGGCATCCTGAAAGGCTTTGGCCTGTGCGGCAGGGTCGTCGCCAAAAACGGTGGCGGCGTCCATTTCACCACGGAGAAGCCGTACGCATTGTCCGTCTTTCAGGTCGATGGCGGGGTAGAGGATCATGGGCGAGAGGTCTCAACTTAGAACAAGGTCGCGCGACCTATACCCGACGTAGCGTCGCGGGCAAGGCATCGACCCTACGTCACGCTTGATCTGCACATCCGTCAGACGGAAAGTTCGCGCGAGTTTCGAGGGAGGAGACGCACATGAAATTCGCCTATGCCGCGGCCGCTATGGTTGCAATCGCCACACCCGCCTTGGCCGCCGACCCAGTTGTGGGCGAGTGGAAGTCCGAACCGGGCGAGACCGGTGGCTATATCCATGTCGAGATCGCCGAATGCGGCGCGGCGCTTTGCGGGACGATCACGCAAGTCGTGGGCAACGACAATACCTCGATCGTTGGTAAGCCGATCATCTGGGACATGCAGGCCAAAGGCAAAGGCAAGTACAGTGGCGGCAAGATCTGGGCCCCGGATCAGGACAAGACCTATCGGTCCAAGATGACGCTGTCCGGCACCTCGCTGAAAGTTGAAGGCTGCGTTGCAATTATCTGCCGCGGTCAGACCTGGACGCGCGTCAACTAAACCCCACGAAAGCGAAAATCAGGAAACGCGCCTCTGAGCGGGGCGCGTTTTTCTTTGAGTATTTTCTGCAGAATGATGGCCTTAGGGCCGCCACGCCAACCAATTGGCGATCAGGCGTAGGCCCGCCGCCTGACTCTTCTCGGGATGAAACTGCATGCCGATCATCGTGTCCCGCCCGACAATTGCCGTGACAGGCCCGCCGTAGTCGCAGTGCGCGATGAGGGCGTCCTTGTCGTGAACTTCCATCTGGTAGGAGTGGACGAAATAGGCGTGCTCGCCTGTCTCGATCCCCTCCAGCACGGGGTGGGGCCGGTCAATGATCAGGTCGTTCCACCCCATGTGCGGGATCTTGAGGCCTTTGTCCTCTGGCGCGATGCGGCGGACATCGCCGTCGATCCAGCCGAGCCCCTTGGTCGTCTCATATTCATGCCCATGCCGCGCCATCAGCTGCATGCCGACGCAGATCCCCAGAAAGGGACGCGCGTTGACTTCCACCGCTTCGATCAGCGCGTCAAAGAGGCCGCTTTGGCCGCTGAGTTCACGCATGCAAGCCGGAAAGGCGCCATCGCCCGGTAGAACGATACGATCCGCAGACCGGATGTCTTCGGCCTTGTCGCTGACCAGTATCTCACCCGCATTCGTCTCGCGCGCCATGCGTTGAAACGCCTTCTCAGCCGAGTGCAGATTGCCGGCGGCATAGTCAATCAGGACGGTACGCATCGGCTTCAGAGCGCACCCTTGGTCGACGGAACGGCGTCGGCGCGGCGCGGGTCCGTGTCGAGCGCGTCACGCAGTGCACGTGCCACGGCCTTGAAGGCGGCTTCGGCAATATGGTGGCTGTTGAAGCCGTGAAGCTGATCCACGTGCAGTGTCAGTCCGCCGTGCGTGCTGAACGCCTGAAAGAATTCGCGTACGAGTTCCGTGTCGAACGTTCCGATCTTTGCGGTTGGCATGTCGACATTCCAGACCAGGAAAGGTCGTCCCGAGATATCGAGGGCCGCGCGCACCAAGGCGTCATCCATCGGCAAAAGGCAGGCACCATACCGGCGAATGCCGGTCTTGTCGCCAACGGCCTTTGCCAAGGCCTGACCCAATGCAATCCCGGTGTCTTCGACGCTGTGGTGGTCGTCGATGTGCAAATCACCTGTCGTCCGCACAGTCATGTCGATCAGCGCGTGGCGCGAAAGCTGGTCCAGCATGTGGTCAAAAAAGCCAACGCCGGTTTGGTTATCGTAGACACCGGTCCCGTCGAGATTGATTTCGACGCTGATGTCGGTTTCTGCCGTCTTGCGCGTGATCTTGGCCTGTCGCATCGCAGGTGCCTTCTGTTGCGGTTCGCGACGTCTATAGGCACCAGAGCGGTGGACGGGAAGGGGGGCTGACCCGTCCGGCCTTCGGTTTGTGACCGGACTGCACAAGGTCTGCACAATGCCTTTGGCGCGGATGCAGGGCCGTTGGTTGAAAGAGAGACGGCAATTCAACCTTTGCCAAATGGTTCATTCATGTCCCAGCCCCTTGCGCTTCCCAAACGATCTCCCGCTGCCCTTCATCTTGTTCTGTGTCTCTGTCTTGCCGACTGGCTGTTCTGGCAAGGCGATAGCGGAGGTTTCGCGCTGGCGCTTTACCTCGTCATTCTGGTCCTGACCGCGCGGCTGGCGCATCCGTCCCGTCCTGATGAGACGGCGGACAGCGACGCATGCCTTGTACTTGCGCTGGGACTTCTGCCGCTACTTGAGCACCTGCAGCTTCTTTCCGTCATTTTTGCCGTTGCGGGCGCGGTATTGGCGGCCTTGAGGCTTTATCTCGGGCGGGATGGCTGGCGATTGGGCCGGGCACTTGTTCGCCTTCTGGCGCGGGTGCCGGTGCTGGCCCTGATCGACACCGGACGAGGCGCTGCAGATGTGATCGATGCCGTCAGCCAAACCCGGATCAATTGGCGCGTCTATATCCTGCCCGGGGTGCTTGCAGTCGCATTTGCCAGCCTCATCCTCTTGGCCAATCCGGTGATCGACGAATGGATGAGCAACATCCGTTTCAGGGGGCTGCAGGTTGATCCCGGCAGATTTTGGTTGCTGTTGAGCGTTGCGCTTGCGTCTTGGCCGATCTTGTCGCTTGGCACGCATGGGCAGGCGCTGGGCGCACCCGGCACTCGAAATTGGCAAGCGCGGCGCCCTTTTCTGTCGGCCAACTCGGTGGCGCAAGCGCTGATGCTGTTCAACGCCATGTTCGCGGTGCAGACATGGATGGACATGACGTATCTCTTGTCCCCGGGGCAATTGCCTGCCGGGATGAGTTATGCTGAATACGCCCACCGGGGGGCCTACCCTTTGATCGGTCTGGCCCTTTTGGCCGGGGTCTTCATGCTGGCGTCGACGCCCTTTCTGGACGAGCGGCGCGATCTTAAGCCGCTCTTGATGCTTTGGCTTGGGCAGACGGTCTTTCTGACGATGGGATCGGCATGGCGGTTGGTCCTCTATGTGGAAGCCTATGGGCTGACCTATCTGCGGCTACGCGCGGCGGTGTGGCTGTTGATTGTAGCGATTGGCCTATTTGTGCTTGGCCTTCAGATCTGGCACCGGCGGACGCGGATCTGGGCGGTGTTGCGGATCGCCTTGGCGACCGCGGTGGTGCTTTACGCTTCGGCCTTCGCGAACTTCGCCGAGGTCATTGCACGTTGGAACCTGTCTGATCCCAATATCGCTTCGAGAGATCTGCACTACGTGGCGCGACTTGGGCCAATGGCGTCGGTGCCTATCGCACGGTTCGAAGCAACGCATGGCCCGCGGGAGGCTTTGCAATATGCCCGCGCGCCCGAAATCAATGATTGGCGCGAATGGGGCTTTCGCTCTGCCCGGATCAACGCCAAGCTTGCGGCCATCCGTTCGGAGACCGAAGAATGACCGCGCCCATCCTGATTGCCGAAGACGACCGTGGCGTTCGTGACGTGGTAGAGGTTGCTCTGTCGCGGGCCGGGTTCGGCACGGTTTCGGCCAGTGACGGTCTGGCTGCGCTGCGGCTTGTGCGCTCTGCGGCACCACAACTTGCTATCCTCGATATCGGCCTGCCGGAAATGGATGGGTTGGAGCTTTGCCGGAAGATCCGTGGGTTCTCGGACCTGCCAATTGTCTTTCTGACCGCGCGCGACGAGGAGATAGACCGCATTCTTGGATTGGAGATGGGCGGTGACGACTATGTCACCAAGCCATTCAGCCCGCGCGAACTGGTGGCGCGGGTTCAGGCCATCTTGCGCCGGGCCAGCGCGGCCACGCCAGAGCGTCAACTTCAGGTCGGCGATCTTGTCCTTGATCCGGGGCGTCACGCCGCCGTTTTTGCAGATCAGGAGTTGATGTTGACGGCGACCGAGCTGGAAATTCTTTTGAAGCTCATGGTTGCGCCGGAGCGGGTGTTGCGTCGCACGCAACTCGTGGACGCGATCTGGGGCAATGGCAGCGCGATTTCGGATCGCACACTCGACAGCCATCTTCGAAACCTGCGGGCAAAGCTGACGCGGATCGGGTGCGATACCGCGATCGAAACCGTGCATGGTGTCGGGCTGAGGATGGGGCCGTGTCGAAAGGTGTGACGCGCAAATGGCGGCCTTCCCTGGGCCTCGTCCTTGGCGGCACTCTTCTGGTCGTCTTGACCTTGCCGCTCTTCGGTTTGGCCGTCATGCCGCAGTTGGCCGAGGTCGTGGGCGCGACTTGGGCCATCGGATTGATCTTGTTGGGCGTCGTCTGCGTGACCGCGACACTTGCATGGCTTCTGCTACGCCTGATCCTGAGACCAATGGCCGATCTGACGGCACGCGCGGATCGCATTGTGCTGGGTGACTCCGCGGCGACGGAACCCCTTCGTCATTACGGCACGAAGGAAGTCAGCCAGTTGGGACAGGCGGTTTTGGGCATGGCCGAGGCCTTGCAAGGGCGGGAGGTGACGATCCGGTCCTACACGGACCACGTGACGCATGAATTGCGCACGCCATTGGCCGCGATGAAGGGCTCGGTCGAGCTATTGGAAGACACGCCTGGGTTGCCAGAGGACGCGCGCGCCCGGATCGCAACAATCCGCGAGGCAGAAGGCCGGATGGAACACCTTCTGGATGCCGCCCACCGCATTGCCCGGGCCCGTGTTCCCATGCCGGCCGGTGAAACGCGCCTCTCCGCGGCGATCCAAAGCCTTGAGCGTGCCTACCCCGACCTTCGTTTCCATCAAGGCAGTGGCGATCCGGTTCTGCCCATGTCGGCTGATGCGCTGACGCTGATCCTCGGACATCTGGCACAGAACGCGCTGGATGCCGGAGCATCGGCTCTTGTGCTGGAAAGTGACGATGCGAGAACTCTCAGCGTGAAGAACGACGGACCGCCCATCGCAGATGGCAATCAGAGCCGGATCTTCGACCCCTTTTTCACGACGCGAAGGGACGGCGGCGGGACCGGGATGGGGCTTGCGATTGTCGACGCCATGGTGGGGGCAAGTGGCGGTCGGGTGATGCTTGCGTCCCCGGCGCCTGAGCCGACGTTCAGGATCGAGTTTCCCAAAGGTGGCCAAGCGTGAAAACCCGTTTCGTTAATCCGTTGCCTCTGGTCTCTGACCTTGGAGCCTCCGTCGACTTCTATGAGGAGGTGCTGGGTTGCAAGCTTCTGGAACGGTCAGACGATTTCGCGCTTTTCGAAGGTGGCTTCGCCTTGCATGGAGCGAGTTCAATGCGTGATCGATTGGGACTTGCGCCGGAGCGTGACCAGCCTCTGGGTCGGGACAATCTCGTGCTTTATTTTGAAGCGGATGATCTGGACGCATTCTGGGAAGCGCTGCCATCCCGGGCGCAGATCCTGCATGGACCACGAGAAGAACCGCCCGCACAGCGCATCTTGCGCTTCAGGGATCCGGATGGACACATCGTGGAAGTCGGACAAGAGGCGCCATCGAGCCAATAGGCAACGGCGCCTTCAGGACGCTGTTCCGCACCAGATTTCTTGAGAAAATTTGGAGCGGGCGATGAGATTCGAACTCACGACCCTTACCTTGGCAAGGTAATGCTCTACCCCTGAGCTACGCCCGCGTCCATTGGGTGAGGCGTGAGATACAAAGGGTGCGGGTCCGCTGCAAGAGGAAAATCGACGGGCGGATGGGTTTTTTTGACAGGGCGACCAAAGGTCGTGCTTTGCTTCAGAACCAGTGGGTCGGCCGCACTGAAGGTGAAAGGATTGCGCGCAACGGCGCTTGTTCCGATGCATCGAGTGCAGCAAGGCGATCCCGGGCTGCGAAGCTGCCATACATCGTTCCAGTGGCGGCAATGTACTGCCAATCCTGCACTTGATCGGTTTGGAACAGCACCACGTCGTTCTGCTTGGGATAGGCCATGCCGGTGGTGTCCGTCACCTTGCCCAGATAGGCGCCGTCGGCACGCGCCACAGGCGTGACCCAGATCAGCCGGTCGTGACCGTCTGGGGAGGGGATCATGATCTGGATCGCCCCGGCTGGGTTGCCCATCATGCCAGCGAAAACGTTCGGGAACTCCAACTGCGCACGTTTGGCAATGCTACCCAACGAGGCGGGGACGAAGTCCGCATCCGTTTCTTGCGCGGAGACGGCAATTTCGGTGTTGTTTGTCACAGGGCGCAGGTCGTGCCCGGCGTTCGCCGCGACAAACGATGTCGCGAAAAGTGCGACACCTGCCAGTCTTCCTAGTGCTTTCGGTCCCATGAACTGCCCTCCCGTGTTGGGTGGAGCCTCTGTTACGAATGCGGCGAGAGAACCGCGCGATTGTGGCAAAAACGCGGACATTCACTGCAAAGTTCGCAGGATGTGACGCTTTGCCCGCAACAATCATCGCGGTCAGTCATGGAAATTTCGTTAATTTGGAGGAGACCGGTTCAGCTGAGTGCTGTGCCGCCGCGATCGGGGTGCGCGTATTGGATCAAATCCCAACGCCCGCCCCAAGGGTCCTGAAAGACGGCCACGCGGCCGTAGGGCTCATCGCGTGGCGCACTTTCAAAGATCACACCGGCTTTCAGCATCTCAGCATGGTCGCGGTCGAAATCTTCCGTTTCCAAAAAGAGCCAGACACGTCCGCCTCCTTGAAACCCGATGGCGTCCCGCTGCGGTCCGACGGCACGTGCGAGCAGGAACTCGGTCGGCGCGTTCGGCCGCCCCATGCGCACCCATCGCTTTCCGCCACCGAGATCGGTGTCTTCAAGAAGGTCGAACCCAAGGGCGTTTTGGAACCAGTCGATGGCCGGATCGTATTCCGGTACCAGTAAACTGATCAGGGAAAGGCCTTTGGGTTTCGCCGTCATTCGAGTTCGATCAACAGGTCTTTGGCGTCAATCTGCGCGCCCGGCGTCACGTGCACGGCTGCAATGGTTGCGTCCCGTTCAGCATGAATGCCGGTTTCCATTTTCATTGCTTCGATGGTCAAAAGCAGATCGCCTTCCTTGACCTCTTGACCAGCCTGAGCCGCAATCGATGCGACCACGCCAGGCATCGGTGCGCCGATGTGATTTGCGTTGGTCGGGTCGGCTTTCGGGCGGACTACAACGTCAGAGGCAATAGAGCGGTCAGCAACGCGGACGACGCGTGGTTGGCCGTTCAGTTCAAAGAAGACCTTTGCTTCACCTTCGGCATTCGTCTCGGCAATCGCCTGGCACCGGATTTCCAGTGTCTTGCCGGGATCGATCTCGACCGAGATCTCGTCGCCGGGTGTCATCCCGTAGAAGAAGTTCTTTGTCGGCAGGGTGCGGACCGGACCATACATCTGGTGACGGATCGCGTAATCCGTGAACACCTTCGGATACATCAAGTAACCGTTCAACGCATCGTCGTTGACGGTGTCGACATCCAGCGCTTTTGCAATGTCGGCGCGTGTCGCTTCCAGATCAACCGCGGCGATAGAAGCGCCGGGACGATCCGTGCTGGCCTTGTCGCCTTTCAGGATCTTCTTCTGCAGCTTCTTTGGCCAGCCCTTCGGAGGCTGTCCAAGATCGCCGCGCATCATGCCGACAACGCTTTCAGGGAAGGCGACATCAACATCCGGGTTTTCCACGTCGTCACGGCTCAGGCCTTGGCTGACCATCATAAGGGCCATGTCGCCAACGACCTTCGAGGTCGGCGTCACTTTGACGATGTCGCCGAACATCTGGTTCACGTCGGCGTAGACTTGCGCCACTTCGTGCCAGCGTTCTTCCAGCCCGAGCGAGCGGGCCTGTGCCTTGAGGTTGGTGAATTGGCCACCCGGCATTTCATGCAAGTAGACTTCCGATGCCGGGGCCTGAAGCCCGGATTCGAAAGCCGCATAGTGGCCACGGACGGCTTCCCAGTAGTTCGAGATCTCGCGTACGGCTTCGATGTCGAGGCCCGGGTCGCGATCGGAGCGCGACAGTGCTTCGAGAACGGAGCCAAAGGTCGGCTGACTTGTGTTGCCGCTCAGCGCGTCCATTGCCATGTCAACGGCGTCCACGCCGACGTCAGCTGCGGCAAGGATCGTCGCGATGCCCATGCCCGCCGTGTCGTGGGTGTGAAGGTGAATCGGCAGACCCACTTCTTCTTTCAGGGCCTTGATAAGCGTCCGCGCTGCTGTGGGCTTCAGGAGGCCAGCCATGTCCTTGACGCCAAGGATATGAGCACCGGCTTCTTTCAGCTCTTTGCCCATCGAGACGTAGTATTTCAGGTCATAAGTGTCGCGCTTCGGATCGCCGAGGTCTGCCGTGTAGCAGATCGTGCCTTCCAGAACCTTGCCCGAGGCCAGAACTGCGTCCATCGCCACGCGCATGTTTTCCGTCCAGTTCAGCGGGTCGAACACTCGGAACAGGTCGATGCCGGTTTCGGCAGAGTGGCGCACGAATTCCTGAACCACGTTGTCGGCATAGTTGGTGTAGCCGACGCCGTTTGACCCACGAAGCAGCATCTGTGTCATGATGTTCGGCATCCGCTCGCGCAGGTCGCGCAGACGCTGCCACGGGCATTCCTGCAAGAAGCGGTAGGCCACATCAAACGTCGCGCCGCCCCAGCATTCCATCGAGAACAGCCCGGGCAGGTTAGCGGCATAGGTCGGGGCGACATTGATCATGTCAAAGGACCGCATACGGGTCGCCAGCAAGGATTGGTGGCCATCGCGCATGGTCGTGTCGGTGACCAGAAGCTGCTTCTGTTCGCTCATCCAATCTGCAACGGCTTCAGGCCCGAACTGATCCAGAATTTGCCGTGTGCCGGGCTTCGGTGCGTCGGTTTTCGGCGCCGGTGGGACAGGCGTCCGGGCATCGGCGTGGGGTTTCGGACGACCAAAGGTTTCCGGATGACCGTTGACGGTGATGTCGGCGACATAAGTCAACAGCTTCGTCGCGCGGTCCTGACGTTTCTCGAAGTCGCACAGACCGGGCGTCTCGTCGATGAACTTGGTGTGGTATTCATAGTTCAGGAACTGCGGATGCTTCAGCAGGTTTTCGACGAACGCGATGTTCGTCGCCACGCCGCGAATGCGGAATTCACGCAGCGCGCGGTCCATGCGCGCAATCGCCGCCTCGGGCGTCGGCGCCCAGGCGGTGACCTTCTCCAGAAGGCTGTCGTAGTAGCGCGTGATGACCGCGCCGGAATAGGCCGTGCCGCCGTCCAGGCGAATGCCCATGCCGGTCGCGCCGCGGTAGGCGGTGATACGACCATAGTCGGGAATGAAGTTGTTTGTCGGATCTTCGGTGGTGACGCGGCACTGGATGGCATGGCCGTTCAATTGCACGTCGTACTGGCTTGCCGTGCCGGTGGCCTCCATCAAGCTCTTGCCTTCGGCGATCTTGATCTGGGCCTGAACGATGTCGATGCCGGTGACCTCTTCAGTCACAGTGTGTTCCACCTGAACGCGCGGATTGACTTCAATGAAGTAGAATTCACCGGACTCCATATCCATCAGGAACTCGATCGTTCCGGCGCATTCATAGTTCACGTGCTCGGCGATCTTCTTGCCGAGGTTGCAGATCTTCTCGCGCTGTGCGCCGGAAAGATAAGGGGCCGGGGCGCGTTCGACGACTTTCTGGTTCCGACGCTGAACCGAGCAGTC
>CAZMKY010000262.1:0-2255 GCA_964566835.1 uncultured Rhodobacterales bacterium | reverse complement strand
CATCGCTTCAGCCAGAACGGCGGCGCCATCCACCCCCGTCAGCGCGCCTTGGCCGACAATCACGACCGTTTTCTTGCCATGCGCATTCTCGGGCGACATCCCAAATAGCGAAGACAAGGCGGCGCGGTCGGTGCCGACGTGGAAATAGTCATAGGTCAGATCGACGGCTTCACCGACCAACCCCACATTGGCACCTTTCGACCACGCTTTTCTGATGCGTGCGTTCAAGACCGGCGCTTCCTGCCGTGGGTTGGTTCCGATCAGCATGATGGCCTCGGCATCGTCGAGGTCTTCAATGGTCGCAGTGCCAACATAGGCAGAGCGGTTGCCTGCCGGCAGCTTGGCATCATCCAGTCGGCACTCGACTGCGCCGCCCTTGGCGTCGACCAGCGATTTCAGGGCGAACACGGCTTCCGCCGGGGCGAGGTCGCCCACGAGACCCGCAACTTTTGATGCGCCATTGATCGCCCCCGCGGCAGCGGCAAGCGCTTCACCCCACGTGGCGGCGCGCAGTTTGCCGTTTTCACGGATGTAAGGCTTGTCGAGACGTTGGCGGCGCAGGCCGTCCCACGCATAGCGCGACTTGTCGCTCAACCATTCTTCGTTCACGCCGTCATGGTTGCGCGGCAAAATCCGCATAACTTCGCGCCCTTTTGTATCGACACGAATATTGGCGCCGAGCGCGTCCATGACGTCGACCGTCTCTGTCTTGGTCAGCTCCCACGGGCGCGCGGTGAACGCGTAGGGTTTCGAGGTCAATGCGCCGACCGGGCAAAGATCGACGATGTTGCCCTGCATTTCAGAATCGAGCGTCTGCCCCAGATAGCTGGTGATTTCAGCGTCTTCGCCGCGACCTGTCTGGCCAAGCTCTGGCATCCCGGCAACTTCGGTGATGAAACGAACGCAGCGCGTGCAGGAAATACAGCGCGTCATCTGGGTGCCGACCAGCGGTCCAAGATCCATGTTGTCGACCGCGCGCTTCGGTTCGCGGAAGCGGCTGAAGTCTACGCCATAGGCCATGGCCTGATCCTGCAAGTCACACTCGCCGCCCTGATCGCAAATCGGGCAGTCCAGCGGGTGGTTGATCAGCAGAAACTCCATGACGCCTTCGCGGGCCTTTTTGACCATCGGAGAGTTGGTCTTGACCTCTGGCGGCGCACCTTCGGGACCGGGACGCAGATCGCGGACCTGCATGGCACAAGACGCGGCAGGCTTCGGCGGTCCGCCGACGACTTCGACAAGACACATCCGGCAATTGCCGGCGATCGACAAACGCTCGTGATAGCAGAATCGCGGGATTTCAATTCCCGCTTCTTCACAGGCTTGGATCAGGGTCAGGGCCGGATCGACCTCCAGTTCCTGACCGTCGATGATGATTTTCCGAAGATCCGACATCGGCCGCGTTCCCTAAATCAACGCCGCCCTGTCGACGGCCTTATCTGGCGCGGAGCAACTTCCCCGCTTCGCTGCCCTTGGCTATTTCTTCACGCCCGACGGCGCAATAGCCTTCTGGCGTCTCCGGCGTCGCACCTCGTGCGGCCAGATCACGTGCAATCCGGGCCCTAAGCTTCTCTTTTTCCGCGTCATTATCGACCAAAGCGTCAATATCGGCGTCGGTGTAGCCCAGATCGCGTGCATAGCGCTCCAGCGATTTCAGATAAGTATATGCCGTCAGAAGGCGCGGGGAAATGGTATCGCAGCGCTTCCGGATCGTGTCCGCCATGCCGAGATTATAGAACCCCTCAACCACGGTCTTGTTCTCGTGGAGTGGCTGCAAGGCCAATGCCGGCGTGGCCAAAGTGGCGGCCAGACAGGCCGCAATCGTCAATCGAACCATCACGTGGCTCCTTTACTGCTCAGGCGGCAGAGCCGCTTGCGCTAAATATAGGGGAACGATCCTGCCGGTGAAGACGCGCCCACCCGATCGGCGCAATTCCTCCAACGGTGGCACTAAACCTTTGAATTAAAATATTTCCTGCTGTGATGCGTGTTTCAATGAGATCACGACACGGCGTCAGCGCGCGGTGCAGCGACCATTGACGCTCAGGCTTTCGGTCGTCCGGGCAACGGCCCAGTCACCGGTTTCGGGGTCAAGCTCCCACTCCGCTACCGATCCGCCGAAGATATTGAGGCAATACCGCGTTGCCGGGAAGCGCGCACTCTCACGCACGTCTTCCAAGGTTGCGTCACCAGCAGCGCGAACCGTCACGACAAAATTCCGGCGATCCTCGCCCCGGCTGAGCTTGGCGGTGTAA
>CAZMKY010000261.1:0-1735 GCA_964566835.1 uncultured Rhodobacterales bacterium | reverse complement strand
AGAAGCTGCTTCTTGCGGTCGCCGTCCGGCAGGACGGCCAAGTCGGTGCCGGTCTCGCGGATCTCGGACGCGATGTCGGCTGCGTGGGCTGGAAGTTCAGCGCAGGGAAACTCTGCCGCCTCGTCCGGGGAAAGCCAACTGGCCGTGCCGCCGCCCCATGCATTTCGCAAGTTCTCGACCAAGGCGGGGTCCAGATGTCCGGGGCGCGCGATGAGACTGACGATGGGCATGTGCGTGTGACCTCAAAGGATGTTGCCCTTCGCCTATCGCTCAGCCGCAGAGATCGCCAGAGGGTTTTCGTTATTTCGCAAGCCTTCGGGCCAGTCTGCGGCTGGGAAAACAAGTTTGCTCCAGACCATTTTCCGCCTGCCAGCGTCCGATGGAACGACGCGTCTTGAAGCCGGCCAAGCCGTCGGCGCCGCCGACATCGTGATCTTTGGCGATCAGCGCATCCTGCAAACGTGCGACATCGCCGCGACTGAGCGTGTCCACCTTGGCCCAGCCACCGCGAAAGTTGCCGACGCCGTACTGTATCCGGTCAGCGACATGCCCGACGAACAGCGCATAGAGGTCGCTTTGGTTGTAGTCTTTCAGGACATAAAAGTTCGGTGTCACGAGAAACGCAGGCCCAAGGCGTCCGGCGGGCATCATCAGGAATGCTTCGCCACCCCGCTCATGGTCCGGGAATGGTCGGCCCGAGACGCGGGTGATCCCAAGGGCTTCCCAATCGCGGATACGCCGTCCTTGGTCTGGGCCTTCCAGCGCGCAAGAGATGCGTTCGGGAACGGTCACCTCGAATCCCCAATCGCGCCCGGCGATCCAACCGTGTCGGGCGAGGTAATTGGCGATGGAGGCCAGTGTATCGACCTCTGAGGTCCAGATATTCGCGCGCCCGTCGCCTGTGCCATCCGCAGCGTAGTTCAGGAAGCTCGATGGCATGAATTGCGGTTGCCCCAGCGCCCCGGCCCAACTGCTCCGCATTGCGCCCGGCGCGATGTGCCCCGCTTCTGCGATTCTGAGGGCCGCGATCAACTCGCCGCGGAAATAGTCCTTCCGCCGCGACATGAAGCCCTTGGTGCCCAGAACCTCGAACGCGTTGTGTGGAATGGACGCGCGGCCAAAGGCGCTCTCGCGACCCCAAATGGACAGAACGATCCGCCCGGGCACACCTGTTCTGGCCTCAATCCGCGCCAAGGCTTCGGCGTGGCGCCGGGCCATGTCACGGCCGATGGAGGTATTTCCACTGAGTGCGCCTTGCGCGAAGTACCGTGACGGCGCGCGAAACTCGGCCTGTGACTGCCGCCCCTTGGGGCGGTTGCTGGCGCCCGGCGGCACCAGATCCGGCAGGTCCCAATTCAACCTGACGCCCTTGAACGCGGCTTGGAAGGTATCTTGCCCAACGCCCGCGCGCCGGGCCTCTGGCCAGATGTCCGTGACAAGCCAGGACTGAAACTGACGCTCCACGCTCGCGCGGTCTGTGGCAACAGCCGGATTTGCGAGGAGGCACAGAAGAAGAGCGAGAATGCGCATGGCGCAATCTTGGCCGACAGCGCTGGCAGAGCAAGGCTGAACCTTGGCGCGTGGCGGAGACCTGCCCAACCAAAGGGTCGCTTTTGCGTCCCGGCAAGAATCGCTTGCCGCGCTCACGCGACTGCCATATGTCCGGCGGTGGGACACCCTTCCCCAACGAAGGGCGCATATCTGTAAGGATATTCAGAAATGGATACGAACACTC
>CAZMKY010000260.1:0-3270 GCA_964566835.1 uncultured Rhodobacterales bacterium | reverse complement strand
CAAAGGCGACCGTTGCCACCACGATCAACCCGTCTTCGCGCTGGAACCGCTGTTCGGCGATGCGGCGGTCTTCCGCCTCCATCCCACCGTGATAATGGATGGCTTCGTGCCCGGCCTCTCGCAGACCCTGTGCCAGTGTTTCGGTCTTGGCGCGTGTGCCGCAATAGACAATGCCGGAGCGATCTGGTCGCGCGGCCACGAAATTCAGGATCTGCGTGCGGGGGGTGTCTTTTGCGGCAAACGCGAAATGCAGGTTCGGTCGATCAAAACCGCCCAGAAACGTGACGGGATCGCGCCCGGCAAAAAGCCGGGCAATGATCTCGGACCGGGTTTCCGCGTCAGCCGTTGCCGTGAAGGCCGCAAGCGGCACGCCCAGCGCCTCCCTCAGCGCACCGATGCGCAGGTAGTCCGGTCGGAAGTCGTGGCCCCATTGGCTGACACAATGCGCTTCGTCCACTGCAAGGGCCGTTGTGCCGATCCGGCGCAGCATGTTGAGCGCCGCCGAGGACGCAAGTCTTTCAGGCGCCATGTAGAGCAGACGGATGCGCCAGTCGTCCAAGGCTTGCCAGACCTCGGCCCGTTCTTCTTCAGTGTCGGCACTGGTCAGAGCGGCAGCTTCAACACCGGCTGAACGGAGCGCGCGGACTTGATCGCGCATCAGCGCAATGAGGGGTGAGATGACAACGGTGACCCCGTCACGCATCAAAGCTGGCAGTTGATAACAAAGAGATTTGCCGCCGCCCGTTGGCAGAATGGCCAGAACGTCTTTGCCTGCAGAAACAGCTTCCACAATGTCAGACTGCATCGGCCGAAAGCCGTCGAATCCAAACACGTCTCGCAGATAGCTTTCCGCGACCGGCAGGCTGCCGTCCATGATCGCCCCTGTTTTTCTTAAAACTGCTCTTTCTTGCAGTCTCGCATCTGAAGATCAGATGAACAAGGACAGGACACCCGCATTGGCGCGACTTTTCGCGCGCGCCATCAGGCGACCGACTGGATCAGGCGAAGGCGCCGATGTTGTTCGCCAGAATAATCCGGATGGCATAGATCCCGATAATCGCCACGAGAGGGGCCAAATCCAGACCACCCGTATCGGGAAGAATACGACGGATCGGTCCGTAGATCGGCTCTAGCAGACGATTGAGCCCGCTCCAGATTTGATAGACCAGTGGTTGGTGCAAATTCAGAACCTGAAAACTGATCAGCCAGCTCATCACGATGTGCGCGATGATGATGAACCAGACAACGTCCAGAATGAGAGACAGGATCATGAACAGCGAGAGCATGGGACTAATTTTCCTTTTTTCCGCCGACTGACGTAAGGGCGTATGCGTTCCGGGGCAAGTGCAGGGTTGAAGCTTGTCGCCGTTCGCGTAGATGGCCCTCCATGTATCCGTATGTAAGACTGGGTTACACCCTGTTGAAAGAACGGCGCTCGACGCCGATTGGAATGTTCGACGTTCACTGGTCCGAGCATCGCGCCTGGCCGTGGGACACCGACATGTTTGGTGAGCTGAACAATGGACGCATCCTGACATTGTTCGAGCTTGGGCGATGGGGCGTGACGCAGCGCACCGGCTTCATGGGCCTGATCTTCAAGCACAAGCTGGCGTTTGCTGTCGCGGGGGCATCGGTCCACTATCGTCGGCGCATCCCGATCTTTGCGAAGTATCAGATGCGGACGCATTTCCTCGGGTTCGATGACAAGTTCATGTATGTCGATCAATCGATGTGGATGGGCGATGTCGCATGCAACCAGCTGTTGCTGCGCGCGGCGTTCACGAAGAACCGAAAGCTGTTTGCGCCCTCAGACGCCTTGGATCTTTATGGCCAACAGGTTGCATCCCCAAAGCTGCCGGACTGGGTTCAGAACTGGTCAGATGCAGATGCAACACGGCCCTGGCCACCAATTGTCTAGCTTTTCCGGTCCGCACCTGTTTCTGTGACAGGAACGGGAAACGGGGATAGCATGACGACCGCCAGAAAACGCATCTGGGGCTGGTTCTTTTTCGACTGGGCCAGCCAGCCATACAATACGCTGCTTTTGACATTCATCTTCGGGCCTTACGTGAAAGAGGTCCTTGGGGACGGCACGACTGCGCAAAGCGCTTGGGGCTTTGGCATTGCTGCGGCTGGCGTGGTCATCGCCGTGTCCGCTCCGGTGCTTGGTGCATTGGCCGACACGTCCGGAACACGGATGCGTTGGATCTGGATCTTCTCAGCAATGTATGTCGTTGGCTCCGCTGGCCTTTGGATGGCAGCGCCGGACGACTTCAACCTTGTTTTGGTGTTGCTTTTCTTTGCGATTGGCTTGATCGGGATGGAGTTCGCGACCATCTTCACGAACTCTATGCTGCCAGATCTGGGCACCAGAGAAGAGATCGGGCGCCTGTCCGGCAATGGCTGGGCATTTGGCTATGTCGGCGGCCTGTTAGCACTAGTCATCATGCTGGTGTTTTTTGCCGAGAACGCTGAAGGCGTCACCTTTGTCGGCCTGTCACCGCCCTTTGGGTTGGACGCCGCGGCACGTGAAGGCACCCGCTTTGTCGGACCGCTGACGGCCATCTGGTTTATCGTCTTCATGATCCCGTTCTTCCTCTGGGTGCGTGATCCACGCCCGAAGAAGGCATCTTCGACAGCGGTGCGCGCGGCACTTGCCGATCTTGGCCGGACATTGAAACGACTGCCGCAGGCGCCCAGCCTGTTTGCCTATCTTGCGTCTTCGATGTTCTACCGCGACGCGCTGAACGGCATGTACGCCTTTGGCGGCATCTATGCCGCTGGCGTCCTGAACTGGAGCGTGGTGGACACCGGCATTTTCGGAATTCTTGCCATTATCACTGGTGCGATCTTTGCCTGGCTTGGCGGTCGCGCCGATGTGCGGTTTGGGCCGAAGCCGGTCATTATCGCATCCATTCTTGCCCTGACGCTTGTCGCGATTTCGATTGTCTTCGTTTCTCGCGAGTCTGTTTTTGGGATCGCGCAGGAACCGGGTTCTCGTGCGCCTGACATCGCCTTTTACATTCTGGGGGCCGTGATCGGCGCGGCGGGCGGAACGTTGCAGGCCGCAAGCCGGACAATGATGGTGCGGCAGGCGAACCCGGACCGGATGACAGAGGCCTTTGGCCTTTATGCGCTGGCGGGCAAGGCGACGAGCTTCCTGGCACCATTCCTGATCGGCGTTGTCACCTACCTGAGCGGATCGCAGCAGATTGGCGTCTCTCCCCTCATAGGACTGTTTCTTTTGGGTCTGATCTTGCTAGCATGGGT
>CAZMKY010000259.1:0-2113 GCA_964566835.1 uncultured Rhodobacterales bacterium | reverse complement strand
GTGGAGCCACGTCAGGTGGCAGTCATCCACGAGTTTCAGCGAGTTTTCGAACATCGCTTCGGTTTCCGTTGGGAAACCGGCAATGATGTCGGCGCCGAAGGTCATGTCGGGGCGGAGCGACAGGGCTTCTTCGCAGAAGCGGATGGCGTCGTCACGGAGATGACGCCGCTTCATGCGTTTCAGGATCATGTCGTCGCCAGCCTGCAAGCTGAGGTGAAGATGCGGCATCAGCCGGGGTTCCGTGGCGATGGCTTCCATCAGCGCGGGATCGACTTCGATGGAATCTATGGAACTGATCCGGAGGCGGGGCAGGTCGGGCACAAGTTTCAGGATGCGCCGTACCAAATCGCCCAGCGGCGGTGCCCCCGGCAGATCCGCACCCCAGCTTGTCAGATCGACACCGGTCAGGACGACTTCGTTAAAGCCACGGTCCACGAGGCGTTTGATCTGGTCGACAACGACACCCGCCGGAACCGAACGGGAGTTTCCGCGGCCGAAGGGTATGATGCAGAAGGTGCAGCGGTGATCGCAACCGTTCTGCACCTGCACATAGGCGCGGTGGCGACCAAAGCCGTCGATCAGGTGACCGGCGGTTTCCGTGACCGACATGATGTCATCGACTTGCACCGGTTCGCTTCGGCCGATGGCGGCGTCTGTCCAGCTTTGCGGCTGCATCTTCTCGGTGTTGCCGAGGACGAGGTCGACTTCGTCCATCCTGGCAAATCGGTCCGGTTCGGTTTGCGCGGCGCAGCCGGTAACGATGACTTTCGCTGCCGGATTCTCGCGCTTGAGACGCCGGATTTCCTTTTGGCTTTTGCGAACGGCCTCTGCCGTCACGGCGCAGGTGTTCACGACCACCGCATCGCCAAGCCCGGCGGTTTCGGCCATTTCGCGCATGGCTTCGGTTTCATACGCGTTCAAGCGACAGCCAAGCGTAGCAAAGATCGGAGGGCGGGCTGTCATCCGATCGCATCCAGAAAGGCCGGCGTCAGTTCACCGGTCAGAACATGCGTGGTCGGTCCCGTCATCCAGACGCCGTCGTCTTTCCAGTCGATCAGGATCTGTCCACCGTCGAGGTCCAGCGTCACGCTCCGACCGGTCAGGCCACGGCGATGGGCCGCGACGGCAACGGCGCAGGACGAAGATCCGGACGCCAGCGTGATGCCGGTGCCACGTTCCCACACCCGCATGCGCAGGTGGTCTGGCCCGATGATGCTGGCGAATTGCACATTCGTGCGTTCGGGAAAAAGCGGGTCATGCTCAAACCGGGGACCGAGGGCTGCCAGATCTATCGCTTCGGCATCGTCCACGAAGAACGTGCAATGCGGATTGCCCATGCCAGTGGCCACCGGATCGCCGTCGAGCGGAAGGTGAAGGGTGTCCGTCTCGCGGGCCAGTGGCACATCCTGCCAGTCTGTCAGGGGCGCACCCATGTTGACGCGCGTGAGCCCGCCGCCTGCATCTTCGCAGGCCAGAAGCCCCCTCTCGGTCCGGAGCACAAGCGCATCTTGCCCGGTCTCGCGCATCAGGTGGCGTGCAACGCAGCGCGTGGCGTTGCCGCAAGCCGCCGAGAGCGAGCCGTCTGCGTTCCAGAACGTCAGTCGCGCGTCAGCTTCGGGGTCGGTGTCGATGGCGGCCAGCTGATCAAAGCCGAGGCCCATCTGCCGGTGCCCCAGCGCGCGCGCAAGATCAGCCGTGATATCGACCGCGCGGGCGCGCCGGTCGATCACGACAAAATCGTTGCCAAGGCCGTGCATTTTCATCACGGGCAGGCCGGAGATCGGTGTTTGGGTCATTGTTTGCGGCATATAACGCCGCAAGTTGGCCGTGGGAAGATGGGCTATTCGAAACGCTCGGTCGCGAGGCCGAGGCGAAACGCCTCGTCCCGCCCGATCAGGAGGAATGTGGTGCCGTTATCATCCAGCTCGGTCCCGTTGATGGCCGAAGGTGGCGTATCGGACAGCGCGAGCGAGGCAAAGCGGCCACGGATGATCGGCACGCCCAAGACCGCTTCGCGGGACATCCCGCGCGTGTCTCCAGAGAGGAAGACATCGACGCAGACCGCAAAGCAGGCCCCGAGGACAGCTGTGTTCAACTGGCGCGACTTGATCGT
>CAZMKY010000258.1:0-5570 GCA_964566835.1 uncultured Rhodobacterales bacterium | reverse complement strand
GAGTTCGGCCTGTTCGTGGGTCTCGACAACGACATCGACGGCATGGTCCACCTCTCAGACCTGACCTGGGAAGGCCGTGGCGAAGACGTCATCGGCGAATACCGCAAGGGCGATGTGGTCAAGGCGGTTGTGACCGAGGTCGACACCGACAAAGAGCGTATCAGCCTGAGCGTCAAAGCTCTGGACGACAGGTTCTCGGGTGTTGTTGAAGGCGTGAAGCGCGGTTCGATCATCACGGTTGTCGTGACGGCCATCGAAGATGGTGGTGTCGAAGTGGAATACGAAGGCGCCAAGTCCTTCATCCGCCGCTCGGACCTCAGCCGCGACCGTGCCGAACAGCGTCCTGACCGCTTCTCGGTTGGCGACAAGGTCGACGTTCGCGTCACCAACGTCGATCAGAAGACGCGCCGTCTGGGCCTCTCGATCAAGGCACGCGAGATCGCGGAAGAGAAGGAAGCCGTCGAACAGTATGGCTCCTCCGACTCCGGTGCATCGCTGGGCGATATCCTCGGCGCAGCCCTGAAGGGCGACGAGTAAGCCTGACCCGGCTGACAGAAATCACGAAGGCCCGCAGTCCACGCTGCGGGCCTTTTTCGTGGCGCGTGACCAACCCGAATCGGGGGGCTTAGCCGCACTGCAGCATCAGACGCGTTCCGCCAATTGGGCAGGCACTTAACGCCATGATGGGCAAAATTGGTCTCGAATCAGGGCGATAGAGGCGGATTCCCTGTGGAATACCCAAAGCGCAATATTTCTAGATGACTTCTTTCCGCCTATAGTCGTGCGGATAACGCGGGCTTCAACTCGCACCGAAGACCAAAGACAGAAAAGGGGGGATGGAATGATCCGATCAGAGCTTGTGCAAAAGGTCGCAGACGAAAACCCTCACCTTTACCAGCGCGATGTCGAACGGATTGTTGGCACCATCTTTGACGAGATCATTGAAGCCATGGCACGGGGTGACCGGGTCGAGCTTCGTGGGTTCGGCGCCTTTTCCGTCAAGCAACGTGATGCCCGCGTTGGCCGGAACCCGCGCACCGGTGAAAGCGTTCAAGTCGAAGAGAAGCATGTCCCCTTTTTTAAAACGGGAAAGCTCCTACGTGATCGGTTGAACGACAAATAGAGGCGTCTCTCATGCGAAAGATCCGTTATGCCGTCCTAGGTCTGATCGGGGTGGCCCTGATCGTAATTGCCTTGGCCAATCGTCAGATCGTCACTCTCAGGCTTCTGCCAGAGGAAATGGCAGGCCTCTTCGGGTTCTCTTGGGAAATCTCGCTGCCCTTGTTCCTGATCGTCCTGGTCAGCGTCGGCATCGGCATTGCCATTGGTGAGATCTTTGAGTGGGTGCGCGAGCACAAGCACCGCGCCGAGGCCCGTACTATCCGTCGTGAGAACGAGAAGCTGCAACGCGCCGTGAAGGGCGACGCCCCTGCCACGCGCGCTGACAAGGGCGACGACGTTCTGGCCATCCTTGACGGTCGTTGATCGCACTCATGTCTTCGAAAATCCGGGTCAAGATCTGCGGGCTCAGCACGCCTGAGACCGTCGCGTCCGCCGTTGAGGCTGGCGCGGCTTATGTTGGTTTTGTCTTCTTCCCCAAGTCGCCCCGCAATGTCTCTGTTCAGACGGCGCGAAATCTGGCGGTCGAGGTTCCGCCCGGGGTCGCCAAGGTCGCGTTGACGGTCAATGCCTCAGACGAGGATCTGGCGCGTCTGACCGACACGGTGCCGCTGGACATGCTGCAGCTTCATGGAAAAGAGACGCCGGAGCGTGTCGCCGAAGTTCGTGCGCGCTTTGGTTTGCCAGTCATGAAGGCCGTTGGTGTCGCATCAGAGGCAGACCTGCCTGCGTTGGATGCCTATGCCAAGGTCGCGGACCAGCTTCTTGTCGACGCCAAACCGCCGAAGTCGGCGGACTTGCCGGGGGGCAATGGTGTCGCGTTCGACTGGTCGCTTCTGGAAGGGCGACGCTGGCCCGGACCGTGGATGCTGGCCGGTGGCTTAACGGCTGAGACGGTTGGCGAGGCCGTGCGTCTGACCGGTGCACGTCAGCTGGACCTGTCGTCCAGCGTCGAAAGCGCGCCCGGCATCAAAGACCCGGCCCTGATCCGCGCCTTCATGGATGCGGTCAAGGCGCTGGGCTAGGCGGGCGGACATCCGTCAGCCGAACAGCAGCGTCACTGCGCCAATCATCATCAGGGCGGCCGTCCCGCCGGCCGACACGAAGCGCCCGGCTTTCTTCCACATCGGGGCCTCCATCGTGTCGAAAAGGATGACGGGGTGGATCAGTCTCAACGCCACGAACACCGCACCGAAAAGGTGCAGGCGATCTGCACTGACGCCCTGAAGTTCCATCAGCAGCATCAAGAGGAGGACAACGGCAGCGTATTCCGACAGGTTTCCGAAATGTCTGATCGCCAGCGCAAGGGACGGCTTGCCCCCGTCGCCCAAGGCAACCTCGTGCGAACCGCGCATGAAGCCGACGCGCGTCGAGAGAACTGCCATCAAAATCGCGATGAGTGCGGCGTAAATTGGCGTGACAGTCAGCATGGGCATGGTGCACCTCTGTTTGGATGATTGCGTTGGACGGACGCTAGAATGATTTATATATGTTGGTCAACATACAAAAGGAGCGATCATGCGATTGACGGCTGAGAACAAGGCCATGTTGCGTTCCAAAGTCCTTGATGGTGCAGCGCGGGCGCTGCGCCGCGATGGATATGCTGTGGCCAATCTGGATCGGATCATGGCCGAGGCCGATCTGACGCGCGGCGCCTTTTACGCTCACTTCTCGTCCAAGGACGCGGTCTTTGAGGCCGTGTTGGCCGAGCGGCACCCATTGCTCGACCGCTTGAAGGCGCGGGATGGGGCCACGGCTTCTGCCCTTCGGGACGAAATGCTTCAGATCTTTGGCGACTATCTGACACCGGGGAACCTCGATGCCGTGTTCATGGGCTGCACGGTCGCTTCGCTGGCCGGCGACGCCGCCCGTCGGGAGGCGGTGCGTCCGGGCTTTGAGGCTGGGCGCAATGCCATCCTGGAGGAAATGGCGCGGGGACAGAAAGCGGTCGACACGCAAGTGCTGTCCGCTGCCCTGAGCCTTGCAAATGGCGCGCTGACGACAGCCCGCGCCATGGCCACGGCAGAGGCGGCGGCTGACGTTCTGACATCGGCGAACGCGGCCTTCGGCGTGTTGATAGCGACAGCCATTCCAAACCAAACGCAGGAGAGAGCGACATGACCGAAATCAGCTTTCGCGCGGCCACGCTGGAAGACGTCCCGGCGGTTCTGGATCTTCTGCGCGACGATGCATTGGGCGCGACGCGGGAAGGGGCGGAGCTGGCCCGGTATGAGGACGCGTTTCGCGCGATGGAAGCGGAGGGGGCGAACAGCCTGCTGGTGGGTGTCGTCGGCGAAGACATCGTTGCCACCTGCCAACTGGTTTTCATCAGCGGATTGTCCCTGCGCGCAGCGCGACGGGCCCAGATTGAAGGGGTGCGGGTGCGCTCGGATCTGAGGGGGCAGGGCTATGGTGAGGCCCTGTTGGCCGAGGTGGAGCGACGTGCGCGCGATGCAGGTTGCAGTCTGATCCAGCTGACCATGAACAAAAGTCGCACCGATGCGCACCGGTTCTACACGCGCGTCGGCTTTACCCCCTCGCACATAGGCTTTAAACGCGATCTGACCTGACGGGGAGAGCGGCGATGGCGAACGATCTTTTCAACTCTTTCATGACCGGCCCGGACGAGAACGGCCGTTTCGGCAAGTTCGGCGGACGTTTCGTTTCCGAGACGTTGATGCCGCTTATTCTGGAACTGGAAGAGCAATACGAGAAAGCCAAGACGGACCAGAGCTTCTGGGACGAGATGAACGATCTTTGGACGCACTACGTTGGCCGCCCGTCGCCGCTTTATTTTGCTGAGCGACTGACCGAGCATCTGGGTGGTGCCAAGATCTATCTGAAGCGCGATGAGCTGAACCACACGGGCGCACACAAGATCAACAACGTGCTGGGCCAAATCATTCTGGCCCGCCGCATGGGAAAAACACGGATCATCGCCGAGACCGGTGCGGGCCAACATGGCGTCGCCACGGCAACGGTTTGCGCGAAATTCGGGTTGAAGTGCGTGGTCTACATGGGCGCACATGACGTCGAACGCCAGAAGCCCAACGTCTTCCGCATGAAACTTCTGGGCGCTGAAGTCGTTCCGGTCACGTCAGGACGTGGCACGTTGAAGGACGCCATGAACGATGCGCTGAGGGACTGGGTGACGAACGTCCGCGACACGTTCTACTGCATCGGCACGGTCGCCGGGCCGCACCCCTATCCGGCCATGGTGCGCGATTTCCAAGCCATTATCGGCAAGGAAGCGAAAGAGCAGATGATGGCCGCCGAAGGCCGTTTGCCCGACACGATCATCGCTGCGATCGGTGGCGGATCCAACGCGATGGGTCTTTTCTATCCGTTCCTCGACGACAAGGACGTCCAGATCATCGGTGTCGAAGCCGGCGGCAAGGGCGTCAACGAAAAGATGGAGCACTGCGCCTCCCTGACCGGCGGTCGGCCCGGCGTGCTGCATGGGAACAGGACCTATCTTCTGCAGGACGACGACGGACAGATCCTCGAAGGCTTCTCGATCTCGGCCGGTCTCGACTATCCCGGCATTGGGCCGGAGCATTCCTGGCTGCACGACATTGGCCGCGCGGAGTACGTCTCGATCACAGATGTAGAGGCATTGGAGGCGTTTCAGCTGTCCTGTCAGACGGAAGGCATCATCCCGGCGCTGGAGCCAAGCCACGCGCTGGCCCATGTCATGAAGATCGCACCGAAGCTGCCAGCCGATCACATCATCTGCATGAACATGTGCGGCCGGGGCGACAAGGACATCTTCACCGTCGCCCGCGCCCTAAAATGGGACATGGTCGAGAGCGACTAGGTCAGCGTCTTCCGAAAGGCTTTGAGGAAGGGCGTGCTGATGGCGCGCCCTTTTTCGTTTTGGCGGATTTCAGCCGTAAACTGAAGTTTAGAAAGCCGGTCCTAACCCAAAGGCGCATGGTCTCTATCATCCATTGAGCGAGACTTCTGGGCACGCGCCATGCCCCCCTCTGAAACCTACAAGTGGCGCGCAACCAGATGGAGATGCGAGATGAACAAACTGAAAATGACTGCGTTGGCTGGAGCCTGCACCGTTGTCCTCAACTCGGCCGCAATTGCGGAAAGCCATATCGACCAAGAGGCGATTGCCGACGCGGTGACCGCAAGTCTCGCGGAACGCGATGTCCCCCTCTCTGAGGCGACATCGTACATTATCCGAATTATTGGCGATCGCATCGAAGTTGAGTTGGAAGGTGAAAATCTTGGTCTTGAGTATGAGTTTGATTTTGAAGACGGCGTTCTGACACTGGTTGAAGGTGAAGAAGAATTCGAACGCGACGGTCAAGAAATCGAACGCGAGTTTGAGGATGGCGTGTGGTCTGAAAGCATCGAAGATATCGACGATGACGATGACGATGACGATGACGATGACGATGACGATGACGATGACGATGACGATGACGATGACGATGACG
>CAZMKY010000257.1:0-1538 GCA_964566835.1 uncultured Rhodobacterales bacterium | reverse complement strand
TGTTCAGAGCCAGATCAGAGGCCCCATTTTTCCTTATTGGCGTCGAAGAAGCCCTTGGCCTTCTTCAGCTTCACCCAGTTGTTGACGTAGTTGATCCAGACCTGATCGCCCTGCGGCAGTAGCATCGCAATCGGCGATGGCGCGCGCGGACCGGTATCCGGGACGCGGGCAACACCGAACTTCTCGGTCAGCGTAGAGCCTTCAATGTTCGAGGTGATGAAGACGTCGGCACGGCCTGCCAGAACTTCCTGGTATCCCCGTGCAGGGGCTTCAACGACAACGATCTCCGCGTTCGGGAACCAGTCGCGCACCAGCGCTTCGAAGGTTGTGCCAAGCGTGGTCGCAACCTTGACGCCGGGCTGGTTGATCGACTCGTAGCCCGAGAAGTTGTCCGCCTTGTCCGGCATCGTGAACGGCAGGATCTCAACCGCGATGTAGCTTTCCGAGAAACCGGCAGCCTTCATGCGCGCCGGTGAAATCGAAGCTGACCCGGTGATATGGTATTGGCCGGCAACCACACCATTGACGAGCGTTTTCCAGTCTGTCGGTACAAACTCAACCTCGACGCCAAGATCGGCGGCCAGTTCGTTCATGATGTCGATGTCAAAGCCCTTGTAGCTGTTCGTGGCAGGGTCGCGCACGGTCATCGGGTTCCAGTCCCCGGTCGTCCCGACCTTCAGAACGCCGCTGTTCAGAATCTCGTTCAGCGCGGATTGCGCGCTTGCCGCGCCGGCAAGGCTCAGGCCAACAGCGGCAATCGCCACCGCCTTCAGCATACTTCTCATTCGTCTACTCCCGTTGGTGTGTGTGTTTTTCTTTGTGACGGGCCATAGTTGCTTGATACGTCACGGAAATCAAATAAGCTGACGCCTTCTGCGCGTATTTCTGGGCGAACGGGGAAAAGTGATGACCGATGCAGCAATAGAGCTGATTGCTGTGAATAAATGGTTCGGCGATTTCCACGTTCTGAAAGACATCGACCTCACAGTCGCACCTGGCGAGAAAGTCGTGATCTGCGGCCCATCAGGCTCTGGCAAGTCCACGGTTGTCCGTTGCATCAACAAACTGGAAGAACATCAGAGCGGAACGATCCGCCTTTATGGCTCTGAACTGACGAATGACCCAAAGTCGATCGCGTCCATTCAGGGTGAAGTTGGCATGGTGTTTCAGCAGTTCAACCTGTTTCCGCATCTAAGCGTTCTGGACAACCTCATGCTGGGCCCGATGAAGGCCCGAGGCCTCAGCCGGGCCGATGCCGAGGCTCGGGCGCGTCACTATCTGACACGCGTCCGGATACCCGACCAAGCCGAGAAGATGCCGAAGCAATTGTCAGGCGGGCAACAGCAGCGCGTTGCGATCGCTCGGTCGCTCTGCATGGAGCCAAAGGTTCTGCTCTTTGACGAGCCGACCTCTGCGCTCGATCCCGAGATGATCTCGGAAGTGCTCGATGTGATGGTCGAACTGGCACAGGACGGGATGACGATGATTGTTGTGACGCACGAAATGGGCTTTGCCCGCAAAGTGGCCGACCAAATGGT
>CAZMKY010000256.1:0-8011 GCA_964566835.1 uncultured Rhodobacterales bacterium | reverse complement strand
CTGCAAGCCGATAATGGTCAGAACCGGGATCAGGGCGTTGCGCACGGCGTGACGCCAAAGTGCCTGTCTGCGTGTCAGACCCTTGGCGCGCGCCGTCCGGATGAAATCTTCGCCCAGCATATCCAGAAGCGATGACCGCATCACCCGCGCCAGAATGGCCGCTTGTGGTAAGGCCAGCGCGATCGCGGGCAAGGTCAGCGCCTTCATGGCCGCAAGTGGATTGTCCCAGCCGGGGAAGCCCCCTGCGCTGAACCATCTGAGATTGATGGCGAAGATCAGCACAAGGATCATCGCAAACCAGAAATTCGGGACGGCCACGCCCAACTGCGTTGCGCCCATGACCGCGATGTCACCGCCCTTGCCGCGACGGCTGGCGGCATAGATCCCGGCTGGAAAGGCGATCAGCGTCGACAGCGTCAGGGCATAGACGGCCAGTGGCAGCGACACCCAGATCCGGTCCGCGATCATCTCGGCGACCGGGGCTTTGTAGGTCCAGCTCGTGCCGAAATCGCCTTGCAGAAGACCGCTCGCCCAGTCGAGATAGCGCAACGGCAAAGGGTCGTTCAGCCCCATCTGTTCGCGCAGCGCATTCAGCGTATCTTCCTGCGCATTGACGCCCAGCATGAAGGCCGCTGGATCGCCCGGAATGACTTCGACAACCCCGAAGATCACCATCGACGCGACGATAAGAGAGACAACCAAAGACGTCAGGCGACCAAGCGCATAGCGAAGCATGTCAGGACGTTAGAGCGGAAGCCGGGTCGGTTACAATCGCACAATGCCACCCGCGGGCTTCGCACGTCCCATCACCGTCGCGTTATGCACCCGCTTTTGGCTTGCAGGCCGCGCGCATTCATCCTCTTTTCCGCATGTGTCAAAAGCGTGGACACAGGAACTGTAAGGCGCGAAGGTCAACGATGGTGGCCTGGCGTTCAAGACGAAGGAAGTACTCTATGGCAAAATCGTTGATCTCGGGCTTTGCGGCTGTGTCTTTGTTGGCCGCGCCGGGGGCGCTTTGGGCGGACACCGCCGATGGGGAGGCGTTGAACGCAAAAAGCTGGGACGAGATCGTCGAACTTGCCCGAGACGGAGAGGTCAATTGGTTCCTCTGGGGCGGTTCGGACAGCATCAACCAGTACGTCACCGAATATATCGGCGGCATTCTGAAGGATGACTACGGGATCACATTGAACCGCGTCGGTTTGACGGACACGGTTGAGGCTGTGAACATCGTTCTGGGCGAGAAAGAAGCCGGTGTGACGGACAAAGGCTCTGTCGACATGATCTGGATCAATGGCGAGAACTTCCGCACCATGAAGCAGGGCGGCTTGGCCTATTGCGGCTATACGGACGTCTTGCCGAACAACGCCTTGGTCAATTGGGACAACCCTTCGATCGCGAACGACTTTGGTGTGCCTGTGGATGGCTGCGAAGTCCCTTGGTCTAAGGCGCAGTTCGCGTTTGCCTACGACACCGCCCGGATGGATGCGCCGCCGATGTCGATCCCGGACCTTCTGGAGTGGATCAAGGCCAATCCGGGCCGCTTCACTTACCCGGCGCCGCCGGACTATGTGGGCTCGGTCTTTGTCCGTCACGTCTTCTACCACGCGGCAGGCGGGCACGAAGCGCTGCTGGGTCCGTTCGATCAGGCGAAATACGATGAAGTGGCCGCCAAGACGTGGGACATCCTGAACGATCTTGAACCTTACCTCTGGCGCGAAGGCGCGACGTACCCGACGACCCGCGCGGCGATGGAGCAACTGTTTGCGAATTCCGAAGTCGACCTGACCTTTGACTATGATCCGGGGACGGTGGGGCTGAACATCGAGGCCGGGATCTTCCCGCCGACGACGCAGGGCTTCGGCTTGACCTACGGCACGATCGGCAACACCAACTACACCATCATTCCGTTCAATTCACCCAACAAGGCAGCGGCGCTGGTGCTTCAGAACATCCTCTTGTCAGGCGAAGCGCAGTACCAAAAAGCACTGCCGGCGGTCTGGGGCGCGACGCCAGCGATTGAAGTTGATCGCACCGACGCTGGGACACAGGAAAAGTTCGCAAACCTTGAGAAGCATCCAAACGTCGTTCCGATCGAGGAATTGGCCAAGGCCGCGCTGCCTGAACTTCAGGCCTCTTGGATTTCGGCGATAGAGCAAGGCTGGGTCGAAAACGTAGGGCGCTGAACCAACCACGGCGCCAGCGCGTTGCGACAAGAGTTAATCGTCGGGGCAGCATGTCAGACCGTCTGAAGATCTTTCTGATGCTGCTTCCGGCGATAGTCGTCATCGGCGGTCTGTTCTTGGGCGGGCTGGCCATCGGCGTCATGCGCAGTTTTAACTATATGCCGATCATCGGCCTGAATGAGCCGGACTTCAGCGCCTACGTCTCGATCTTTACGGATCCCGATTTTCTCAGATCTTTCCTACTGAGCTTCCATATCGCCTTCACTTCGACAGTTATCTCTTCAGTGATCGCGGTCGGCGCCGCGCTGCTGCTCAGGCGCAGCTTTCTGGGACGTGGGGTCGTCAACTTCCTGTTTCAGTTGAACCTGACGGTGCCGCATCTTGTCGGTGCGATTGGCATTCTCTACCTCTTTTCCCAATCCGGAAGCTTCGCACGTCTGGCGGCAGAGTTTGACCTGATCGCGGGCCCGGCCGACTTTCCGGCGCTTGTGTTCGACCCTTATGCCATCGGTATCATCCTTCAATATGTCTGGAAGGAAGTGCCCTTCATTGGCGTGATTGTCTTGGCCAACATGCAGGCGATTGGAGAGGACTACGAAGCGGTTGCACGATCGCTTGGCGCCTCGAAGTGGCAGGCCTTCCGCCATGTCCTTCTGCCACTCATCCTTCCAGGGCTGTTGGCGGCAAGCGTGCTGGTTTTCGCCTTCACCTTTGGGGCTTATGAGATACCGGCACTTCTGGGCGCAAATTATCCCGCCGCGCTGCCTGTGCTCGCCTATCGAAGCTACACCGATGTCGATCTTGCTGCCCGGCCTGAAGCCATGGCCATGGCGGTTGTTATCGCGGTTATGAGCGCTGTCATGATCGTGGCTTATGTGCGCTTTGCACGCAGTCGGATCCGGGGGGGCTCATGACCGGCAGGGGCACTTTCGGGCTGCAAAGCTTCCGCGTCTTGACGGGCGCTATGCTGATCACCTGGCTTGTCCTGCCCCTGATCCCGCTTGGTCTTTGGTCCTTTGCGAAGGGATGGTTCTATCCTGATCTTCTGCCGAAGGCTTGGTCGCTCAGGGCATGGGAGTATGCGTTCTCGGATACGTCCGGCGTGCTCGACAGTCTTTGGCTGACGATTGGTGTTGCCGCCCTGACCACGGTGCTGTCCGTCCTCATCGGTGTGCCGGCTGGCCGTGCGTTGGGTCTCTACCGTTTCCGGGGTAAAGCCGCTGTTGAACTCCTGATCCTTGCACCGACCATCGTGCCGGGTATCGCCGTGGCCTTGGGTCTGCATTCGGTTTTTGTCTCTCTGGGGCTGACCAATACGGTCCAAGGCGTTGTGCTTGTACATCTGATCCCAACACTGCCCTACATGATCCTTGTCATGTCGGGCGTCTTCGCCAACTACGACACCGCCTTTGAAGCGCAAGCGCGCAGCCTTGGCGCTTCGCCCTTACAGACTTTCTGGCACGTCACGTTGCCGGCCATCCGGCCGGGTCTGATCGTCGGCAGCCTCTTTGCGTTTCTGGTCTCTTGGAGCCAGTACATTCTGACGCTGCTGATCGGCGGTGGCCGGGTAGAGACACTGCCGCTTTTGCTCTTCAGCTTCGCGACTTCGGGGCGAAACGACATCACGGGTGCGATTGGGATGATCTATATTCTGCCCGGCCTTATCATCCTGATCCTGACGGCACGGCACCTGTCAGGACGAAGTGGAGCCATCAGCGGGGTGGGGCGCCTATGACCCACGTCGCGATACAAAACCTCAGAAAGACCTATCCGGGGTCGGATGCCCCTGCGCTCGATGGCCTCACGCTTGAAATCCCCAGCGGTGAATTGACCGCGCTTCTTGGGCCATCGGGTTGCGGCAAGACCACGGCGATGAAGATCATCGCAGGACTTTTGGCGCCAACGTCCGGCAACGTGCTTTTTGACGGGCAAGGCGTACTGGACAAGCGGCCAGAGCATCGCGGCGTCGTCATGGTCTTTCAGAACAACCTTCTGTTTCCCTACATGAGCGTCGCCGAAAACGTGGGCTTCGGCCTGAAGATGCGGAAACTGGACCCTGCGTTGATCCGAACGCGGGTCGAAGAGATGTTGGCCTTGGTGAAGCTTCCCGGCATGGGGCAGAGGAAGCCGTCTGAACTGTCTGGCGGGCAACAGCAGCGCGTGGCCCTAGCGCGCGCGCTGATCGTGGAGCCGGATGTCCTTTTGTTGGACGAACCCCTGTCCAATCTGGATGCGCACCTGCGCTACGAGATGCGCGATCTGATCCAAAGCCTTCAGAAGCGGATGAAGATTACTACGATTTTCGTCACGCATGATCAGGAAGAAGCGGTTGTTCTGGCCGACCGTGTTGCGTTGATCCTCGATGGGCGACTGAAGCAATATGACAAGGCCGAAGCCTTCTTCAACCGCCCGGTCGATGAAGCGACGGCACGGTTTTTCGGGGGGCAGAATTTCGTGGAAGGCTGCTCGGATGGTGGCGCATTCGACAGTGCGCTTGGTCGTCTGGCCCTGCCGCCCGGTGCGCGCAAGGGCGCGGGCACGCTGACGTTTCGGCCGGAAAATGTTGAAGTCGGGTTCAAGGACGAGGGATTGGGAAACCGCCTGTCTGCCGTGGTGTCAGAGGTGAACTACCTTGGCACACAGACACGGTTGAGACTGGATGTGAACGGCCACCAAATTCAAGCGCTGGCCAACCCGGCCCATGTCGCAAGCCTTGGGCCCGGTGATCCGATCTTCATTCGTATTCCGGAAAGCGCGCTTTGGGTCCTTTGACCAATATCGGCGCGTAGCGGATGGACCGGGCCGCGATTGCGCCCCGGTCCGATGTTCTTACTCAGACCAGCTGACGCCTGTCAGGTCGACGGCAGCCGTCGGCTGGTTCTCCCAAAGACCATTGAGCCCGGCCTTGGCGACAGTCGGGAAGGCCAGCTCAAAGAGATAGCCGTTCACATAGTCTTCGGAGATGATGGTCTGCGCCTTTGCCAGTAGCTCGGACCGCTTGCCCGGCTCTGTCGTTGCGTTCAACTCGGTGATCAGGGCCTGAAAGTCCGGATTGTCATACTGGAAGTAGTAATCCGGGTTTGCGTAGATCCCGATATCCATCGGCTCGGTGTGGCTGACGATTGTCAGGCCGTAGTCCTTGCCGCGGAACACCTCTTCCAGCCACTGCGCCCATTCAAGGTTCGTGATCTCGGTGTTGATGCCAACCTCGCGCAGTTGCGCCGCGATGATCTCACCGCCGCGACGGGCGTAAGACGGGGGCGGCAGCTTTAGCGTTGTGGTGAAGCCATCCGGAAATCCGGCTTCGGCCAAAAGGGACTTGGCCAGCTCGGGGTCGTAGGCCGAATTGCCGGTCAGGTCGACATAGTCCGGGTTGTGTGGGGCGAAGTGGGTGCCGATCGGGGTCCCAAGGCCGAACATCGCACCGTCGATGATCGCCTGACGGTCAATCGCATGGGCCAGCGCTTTGCGTACTCGCACATCCGTGAAAGGTTCCATCTTGTTGTTGGTCGACAGGATGGTCTCACCTTCGGTGTTGCCCTTCAGGACCTGAAAGCGCGGGTCTGCTTCGAACTGCGGCAGGTTTTCCGGAGCGGGGAAACCGACGAAAGCATCAATGTCTTCGGCCATGACGGCTGCGAAGGCTGCCGTTGGGTCCGAGATAAAGCGGAAGGTGGCCTCGGTCAGGGCAGGGGCGTCGCCCCAATATCCTTCATAGGCGCTCATCTCGATCCGGTCGCCTTGCACCCATTCATCGAACTTGAATGGCCCGGTGCCAATCGGGTTGTTCGCGATGTTCTCGATGCTTTCGGGCGCGACGATGACCGCATCACCCCAAGCCAAGTTGAACAGCATGGAGCCGTTTGGCTGATCCAAAGTGATCGAGACTGTCTGAGGGTCAATGACTGTGACAGCCGTGATCCCGGCATAGAGCGCCTTCTGAGCGTTGGTGCTGTCTTCGGCCCCGATACGGTCAAGACTGAACTTGACGTCGTCTGCGTCCATCGTCGTGCCGTCGTGGAAGGTCACGCCGTCGCGAAGCTTGAACGTATAGGTCAGACCGTCGTCAGACACTTCCCAGCTTTCGGCCAGTCCGGGCACGACCGCGCCGTCTGCCATAAAGCGGGTGAGGCCTTCGAACACGTTCGAATAGAGAACCGAGTCAATGGCCTGTGCTGCGCCGCCAGTCGGGTCCAGGTTGGGCGGCTCAAGCTGAATGGCGACCGCAATATCGGTCTTGGCCAAGGCCGCGCTGGCGCTAAGCGCAAGCACGCTGACGGCCAGAAGTTGGGTAAGAGGTTTCATGTCAGTCTCCCTGTCAGTCTTTTGTTGGGGCCAGAAGCCGTGCGAGGCTTCGGGCCATCACGATGGCGCTGTCGAGCATGTCTTCCACGCCGACATATTCGTCGGGTTGATGCGCCAGTTCCAGCAAGCCCGGCCCATAGGCCACGCAGTTTTTGAGTTTGCCGATCCGGTCGATGTGTTTCTGGTCGTAGGATCCGGGCGAGGCCACGAACTCGGCCTCGCGGCCCAAAACGGCCCTGATTTCTTCCGCCACGGTTCGCGCCACCGGAGCGTCACGCGCGGTCATCGAAGGCAAAACATGGTTCAACTCGCGCAGGTCGTAGCGGAATTCAGGCCGCTCCGATGTCAGATCGTCAAGGATGGCCGTGATTTCGCCCCTGACGTCTTCGACATTCTCTTCCACAAGATAGCGGCGGTCGATGACGATGCGGCAACTGTCCGGCACGCAATGCGACGGCAAAGCCGTGCTGTCTTCCGGCAATTCTTCCTGCCCGCCGTGGATAGAGTTGATGTTCATCGTCGACGAGCGTGCGCCTTCCGGGACGACGGGCATGTCGGTCGTCCGGGCCGCCATCGCGGGATAGAGCCGATCTTCGAAGCGGTCGATCACAGCGCTCATGTGGCGCACCGCGCAGTCGCCCAGAAACGGCATGGACCCATGCGCGATCCGGCCGAAGGTTTCGATCTCGGCCCACCAACCGCCGCGATGCCCGACGCAGACGCGATCCTTGTGCAAGGGTTCGGGAATAATGACATGCTGCACGCGGGACGGATCAAAGTAGCCCTGTTCGGCCAAGTAGGCGACGCCGCCATAGCCGCCGGATTCTTCGTCCGCCGTGCCAGAGATCTCAATCGCCCCGGCATAATCCGGATAGAGATCGATAAACGTCTCGGCCGCGATGATTGATGCGGCCAGACCGCCTTTCATGTCGCATGTGCCACGTCCGTAGATACGGTCGCCCACCAGTTCCGCCCCGAACGGGTCCCGTGTCCAGCCTTGCCCGGCTTCGACGACGTCGGTGTGAGAGTTGAAGTGCACACAGTCGCCAGACTGTGCCCCTTCATGCCGCGCGATCATGTTCCAACGGGGATAGGCGTCGCTGTCGCCCGGCGCGTCGAAAGCGCGGATCAGGATGACGTTGAAACCCGTTGGTTTCAGACGCTTCTCCAGAACTTCACAGATAAGTCTGTAATGTGCACCCGGCGGGTTCAGCGTCGGGATGCGGACCAGCTCTTGCGTCAGCGCAATCAGATCGTCCCGCCGCGCCATTATGGCATTGGCGAGGGGCGCGTAGGCGGTGTCCTCGGGGCCCAGATCTTCCATTATGGCATCATTCGCCAAAGGAGGCGCACGTGCAAGGCGTGACGCAGAGTTCAGCCGCGTCCGCGTTTTTCGAAACGGGGCAACATGGCCGAGAAATCGCGGCCAAGTCCGTCTTCTTCTTCGACGAATTCCGCATAGAGTTCCTCGGCGCGCCGTCCCATCGGCGTGTCAGCATCCACATCTTCGGCCGCCTGCT
>CAZMKY010000255.1:0-9889 GCA_964566835.1 uncultured Rhodobacterales bacterium | reverse complement strand
TTGGGTGGTTACACCCTCTGCGCTTTCCGAAAGAACGCTTGCGTTCCCGCCAACTGCGATAACTCCGCCGCCGCCAACGATCGTCACAACGATCAATGCGACTGCATATTCAACCAAGGATGCGCCAGCTTCCGAAGCCTTGAAACGGGTCAGAAGAGTTTCGATTGCAGAAGTCTTCATGGGAGTGCCCTTTTTACTTGTTACACGCTCGACGAAGATGTCGAGAAGCCGCGGGCCGAAGAATGCCGGCCCGCGACAGAAACTGGATTAGCAGTCGCTTGCGTCGTCGATCGGCTGATCGTTGTCGTCCAGAGAAGCCGTAACGGTTGCAGCAGCCGTGTTGGTGGTGCCGCATGCAGCGCCAGCCAGGACGCCCGAGTTCTGACCGATGGCGATAACGCCAGCGCCGCCAACGATGGTGACGACGATCAGTGCAACAGCGTACTCGACCAGCGAGGCACCGTCTTCGGACTTACGGAAGGTTTTGAGAAGGTCGCGCATTTTCAGTTCTCCTTACATACGCTTTACAAAAAGTGCCGCTAAAGGGCGGCGTTACTTGCCTGAACCGGCGACTGTGTCCCCCCGGCCCGAAAATGAAATTAACGCTTCGTTAGGAACTCCCGCATCCTCAGTACCGATGAATTTTTCTCCTTAAAGTTGTATTTCGTGTGAATTCGGACCGAAATGTGGCGGTTTAAGGCATTTGACGCCCCAATTGAGGCAATCGGCGGCGCGGAATTCCGCCGATTCTGACCGAATCGGGGAACCAGAATGGCTGTTGATCAATCGAAGCTCTGACAGCGCGAAACGATCGCCGGACAACGCGACAAACCGTTCTCGAAATGGAAACACGTTAAGAAAATAAGGGGATTTTCTGAAAGACGGATCGGCGCCCTCGCCAAGAATTTCCTTGTGGATACTTTATCCACAGGCGGCGGAGCTGATGTGCCGATCCACCAAGGCTAGGAAGTCCGCTGGTTTTGGCGGAAATCCGCCGCCACTTTCCCGCCACATTTCGGACACAATTGAGAGTTGCGGCCCCTACCCGGCCCGCTTTGCGCCTTCAGACAAGGCGGCCAGCTTGGAATAGGCGATATCGGGATCAACCGCGCCGAACCCGGCAAATGTCCCGAAGCCGCAGTCCGAACCAGCAATCACGCGATCAGCACCGACGATGCCGACAAAGCGTTCGATGCGTTGCGACACGAGCTCTGGGTGCTCGACAAAGTTCGTTGTCGTATCGACCACGCCCGGAACAAGCACCTTGTCTTCGGGGATTTCAGACTTCCGATCGCGAAAGACCGTCCATTCGTGCGCATGTCGTGGGTTCGACGTCTCGAACAGAACATACCGCGCTTTTGCCGCCATGAGCGTTGAAAACACCTTGTCCATCTCGATGTCGCAGACATGCGGGCCTTCGTAGTTGCCCCAGCAGATGTGAATGCGAACCTTCTCGGCCGGGACGTCGGACAGGGCATGGTTCAACGCCTCGACATGCGATGCCGCGATTTTCAGGAACTCATCATCCGACAGATCGGCAAAAAGCATGTGTCGTGACAGCGCAAGGTCCGGACAATCAAGTTGCAGGTCCAGCCCGGACGCCACGATCGTCTCGTACTCTTCCTTCATCGCGTCGGCGAGTGCTGCCAGGTAGGCGTCGCGCGTTGGATAGTAATCGTTCTGCAGGAAAAGCGAGATCACACCTGGCGATGCCGCGTTCATGAAGCCGCGCTCCACCCCGTGCTTGGACATGGCAGCGGTCAGGTTCGCGATGTCCTTCTGCAACTCTCCCTGCCCCTTGGATTTCACCTCGGCCACGCACATCGGCCGCGCATATTTCGGTGTGCCGCCATCTGCGGCCAGCCGCTTCAGGAAACTCGGAAAGAGTTTGAGGTCTGCCGGCGCGTTGCGTGGGCTGTCGCCAGCAAAGCCGGTGTAGCGATCCTTGACGTAGGTTGCGTAGGAAATTTTGGAGGTCTCGCCATCCGACACGATATCGACGCCAGCTTCCACCTGCTTGCGCACGGTTTCGTCGACCGCGTCTGCCATCGCGGCGTCGAAGGCGGATTGATCAAACTCTTCCTCCCGCTCTCGTGCGAAGATGAAGTCGACGACGTTCTGCGTGCGCGGCAAAGAGCCCACATGCGTGGTCAGAATGGTCATGGATGCCCCCCGTTTTGTTGGCAATTATTTTGCCAATTCGGCAGGAGAGTGACCAGTGCGAAAAGCTTAAAAGTCCAATTCAAGGCCAACGACGACACCAAGGCCATCGGCGTCGATCTGACCTGTCGGTCCGGTCACGCGGGCGTCCGAGGCGGTATAGCGTAATTCGCCGCTGAGAGCTGCGCTGCCGCCAATGTCATAGCGAAGACCCGACATGACCTGAACGGCGGCACCAGTTTCACTGTCGCCCGCCGCGGAAAGACGCAAAGCGCCGAGGCCAGCCCCGACGTAAGGTGTCAGCCGACGGCTTTCCGTCAGTCCATCCAGATCGCGGTAGACATTGATCATCACCGCATCGACATCGCGTTCGCCCCCAAGGTCGAGGTCCGAAGAGCGGCGGCTGAGTTCCAACTCATAGCGCAGGCCGTCGAAGCTACGCCCAAGTGCAAGTCCGCTGGTCGGCCCACTGCCCATGTCGCCACCTGACAGGCCAGATGTCACACCGCCAAAAGCGCGGATATATGTCCCTTCCGGGAAGATCGGGTCGGCGGATGCGGCAGCCGTGCAAAGGGTAGCTGCGGCCAGTGAGGCCACAGTGATGATGCGTTTCATTTCGTTCTCATACTTCGAAGCGCGGTGCCCCACCGCACTTGTCCACGATTGACGATCACGTCCCGTATCAGGTGATCGCCCGGCGTCGCTTGGGGACGCCTCTGGTTGTCAGTTCAACACCTGACGCTTCGAAGTGTTCCGAAAACGTTATGCGGTCCAAGTTGGCCCTGCGGCATCGTCGGTGCCGACAATATGGTAAAGCGCTGCTTCGCCCGACATCGAGGGATAAGCCGCATGATCCAGTCCGGCGGGCACGAGTGCTGTGTCGCCAGGGGCCAGAGTGTCGACACCACCGTCCCAGACCAGCTTCCAATGTCCCGTCACAGGCATCAGGACCGATGCTCGGTCGTGGCGGTGCATCTCTTCGCTGGCCGATCCGCGCGTGATCAGGTCCACCTCGAACCCCGGCTTGTCTTTCAACAGTGCGTGCTCACCAATGACTTTCACCGGGGACCTGTCCGACATAGCCACCATATCCCAATAGCGAGCCACATATCCCGGCACCACATCGCGTGTCGTGGGTTCTGGATAGGCCTTCAGCTCTTCCTCGCTGAGCAAGGGCATCGGGTGCACGCCATCCGGCAAGTTTTCCCCTTTTTTGGTGTCGTAGAGCTTGCCGTTCTCACCCAGAACAAGTCCATGATCGCTCGCATCCTCAATCACCTGCGGCGCCCAGAGAACACCGCCACCGGCGTCGTCGCCGCCAAGGATGGCCATGATCATCCCGTAGTCATCCCCGATATTTTCAAAGCCGCGGAATATGCCGGTTGGGATGTTGAAGATGTCGCCTTCTTCCAGCACGACCTCGCCCGCATTGCCCCAGCGCCCCCAGAAGAACCGCCAGCGGCCTTTGAGCACGAAGAAAACCTCGGCTGTGCGATGCGAGTGCAGTGAATTCCGGCATTTCGGCGGTTGCCCGGCCGCACCGATGTTGAAGCCGATCTGATCCGTAATGTGGACGTGCTGGTCCGCGCTTTCGGATACGCCACCGCCGATGATCGTGAAGTTCTCTTTCTGATCGCTCCCCGGCGTGTGCGCATCGATGAAAGCCGTTCGGCAGGGGATCAACTCGCCATAGCGGACAATGTTCGGGTTTGTGGTCATCGGTTGAACTCCAGAGCTTTGCGGCAACAGCGAACGCCGTCAGCATGCGTTGCGCGCGTGTGGAAACAGGGGCGTGTTCGGATCATGTCGATCTCTCGTGCAGAAGGATCTGCGTCCAGATCGCGGTCTCGTCGTAGAGTGTCCATTCGCGGCGTAGCCCCCAAGGGCCGAATTCGACATGCGTCGCGCCAAGGACGTAAACCATGGCACCTGTGGGTGCGCCAAAGGCACCCCAACCGCTGTGACGGCCCCAGAGGCTCCACCGGACGGCGGCACGCGGCGGCATGCCCTCGTCTTCGCGACCAATGATATGGTCGAGATTGAATTCGGCATCCGGGAAAGACGCCCTAAGGCCCATCCAGAAACGATCCGCCGCTTCGCGACCATGGGCCTGAACGTGACCCGGATAGTGCAGCGTAGCGGCGCGGTCGTAGGCTTCAGGGATGGCCGCCATATCGGCTGACATGATGCGGTTCAGAAGGTCCGCCAGATGCGTGCCATAGGCATTGTCATTGCCGTGCCCTTTATATGGACCCGCGCGGTCGCGATCTGGCGTCAAAGGTTCGGGCAAGCGTGGCGCCGTTTCGATCATGTTTGCCGCGTAGTCTTTCGGATCCCAACCCAATTGCCGGACAATCGCGCCTTGGTCGCGGATCAACCACTCGTCGTCGATGGCGTTGTTCTTGGCATGGCAGTCGGCAATGATCCGGTATTCAAGCCTGGTGCCGGACGCCCTGCCATAGACACCATCACCGGAATGCGTGGCCTGGCTGATGATGCGATGCGACGACAGCATCCCGGCATCCGGATCGCCAGACCATATGACATCTTCTCCAAGCAGTGTCCGATCCGGGAATTCGGCCAGCGTGGCCATCGTGGCCGCGATGACGCCTTCGTTTCCCGTGACGATGGATGCAGGCGAGCGAACGACGATGTCCTTGGCATAGTAGTCATGCAGCGTCGCGATCTTTCGGTCTTCCCAGATCTCCTTGGTGATCCCGATGATGTAGTCAGGAAAATCTTTGAACTTTGGGTCGAAGCCTTTCATTGGCTTTCTCCTTTAGGGGTATTCAGATCCCAGCCTTCCGGGATGCGCGCGGAGCCTCTGAGGATCAAAGGTGCGACGACTTTGCGTGTCTCGGCCGGGCAGTCCCGTCCTTCAATCTGACCAAAGAGCAGATCCAGTGTTGCGGTGACCATCTCGTCGGCGGACTGGCGGATCGTGGTCAGGTCATAGGCCGCCCAGGACGCGGGTGGCACGTCATCGTAACCGACGACGGACACGTCTTCCGGTACACGCAGTCCAAGCTCGAAGCGAAGAACATCCATCACGACGATGGCCATGTGATCATTGGCAACAAAAACGGCATCCGGCTTGTCCGGGCCGGCAAACATCCGGCGTGCGGCTTCTTTCGCAACATCCGCCTTGAAGTCGCCGACCTCGCGCGCGGAAAGTGTTTTCCCGCCCGCCGCCAGTGTTTCGACAAAGCCGGCTTCGCGGTCCCGTTGGGTCGACGCCCCTTCCCACCCGGCGATGTAACCGATCCTATCGTGCCCGGCGGCCAGAAACAGTTCGGCCACGCGCCGACCGCCCGCCTTGTTGTCAGATGTCACGGCCCAGACGTCATCGTCCTGAGATCGGTTGAACAACACGACAGGCACCCCCGCCGCCTGACATTTGCGGGTCAGATCCGAGGACAGGCCAACCGACGCCATGATGATACCATCGACCTGATAGTCGAGAATTTCTTCCAGAACATGGTCGATATTGCCGGTCGTCTGTGACGTCATGAAAACGAGGACGTGGTAGCCTTCGGCCTGCAGGGCATTCGACAGACGCTCGACGGCTTCCGGGTAGAAGTAGTTTTCAAGGTAAGCCACAACGAGGCCGATCATGCGGCTTCGTCCCGTGATCAACGACCGCGCAAGGACATTCGGACGATAGCCAAGTTCGGCGGCCGCCTGACGGACTTTTTCGGCAGTGCGGGCAGATGCGCTGGCCCCCGGCGTGAAGACACGGCTGACCGCCGACTGGCTGACGCCTGCCAGTTTTGCAACGTCCTGCGATGTCACCTTTGTCTCGGCCATCAGTCTGCGGTCCAACCTCCATCCACGAGAAGAGCCGTTCCGGTCACCAATGCGCTTGCGTCAGAGGCAAGGAAAACGACGGCGCCCATGATGTCTTCGACTTCGCCGACGCGACCAAGCTTGATCTTGTCCTCGATCCACGCGACCCGATCGGGGTTGTCAAAGGTCGAGGCCGTCAGGGCCGTCCGGATAAAGGTCGGGCCGATGGTGTTGACGCGAATGCCCTTTGGCCCCCACTCGATTGCCATTCCCTTTGTGAAGCCTTCGACGGCATGCTTCGTGGCCGAATAGACGGATCGATCCACGCCGCTGATGTGCCCCATCTGGCTGGAGATATTAATCAGCGATCCGGGCTTGCCTGCGTCGACCAGCCCCCGTGCGACAGCGCGCGTCAGGAAGAACGCACCTTTGACGTTCAGGCCGGACACGGCATCGAAATCATCCGGATCCGCATCAAGTGCGGGACCATGCCGTGCCAACCCGGCAGAATTCACGAGTACGTCGAAAGGGCCATGTGCAGAGACCGCCGCTTCTGTCGCCGCAACGTCTGCAACATCAAGCGTCAAGGCATCTGCAGTTCCGCCAGCCGCACGAATGGCTGCGACACCTTCCTCCAGCTTGTCCGCCCGACGGGCTGCAAGGACAACATGCGCGCCCGCGTCCGCAAGCGCCGCCGCACAGGCAAACCCGATGCCGGATGAAGCTCCGGCCACCAATGCGCGTTTACCGTCAAGCCGGAACGATGGGGTCTTTGGTAACATCATGCTCTGGGATCTTCCTTTCTCATGCCGTCAGGCTGGCTTTCAGCTCGCTGTAGTCGATCATGACATGCGCCTGAAACGCAGGACGCGGTTCGATCCGGGCATAGTAGGCTTCAAGCGCCGCGGGCGCCTGGCGCACGATATCCAACGTGAAATACCGATAGAGGACGTGGCCCAACCAAACATCGGCCAAGGTAAAGTCCGGCCCCGCCAGATAGCCTTCGCCGATCTGCGGCATCAGATCCACGAACCCTTCAAACGTCCGAATGGCTGCATCGATAGCCGGAACGTCGCGGTCTGCCTCCGGAGTGCGCCAATGCGCCCAGAAGACATCAAGAATGAAGTGCCGACCGACGGTGTGCTTGGCCCACTCGGCCCACATGTCGACATGCGCGCGCGCCTCGGGATCGCTTGGCCAGAACGGATCCCGACCATGGACATTTGAGAGGTAGCGCAAAATCGCTGCGCTCTCGAAAAGTCCTTCGCCGTCTCCAAGCTCCAATGCCGGCACCAAACCGTGGGGGTTGAGCGCCCGAAAGGCCGGATCATCGTTGCCGCCATGCCGGCCACCCCATTCGATCTGGGTGAGCTCTACGCCCATTTCCGCCGCGCCCCAGAGCACCGCCTGCACATTGGAAGAGGTTCTTCGTCCATAAAGCTTCATGCCGCACCTCTGTCGGGAATTGGGGGATAGGTGATGCCTCGAAAGGCAGGGAAATCCGTGTAACGCTTGGCGCGCATGTGGTCCGGCTCTGCCGGTGGCGTTCGACCCTTCAAAAGCGAGATGCGCCGCGGCATGTAACCATCAATGGACCGTGCCGGCTCTTCTCGCCACGTCAAGTTGAAGGCGGCCAGCTTTGGGAAGAACCACATTGAATGGTAGTCCAGATGGTCATGCACCCACCAAGCGAGATCACGCCAATCGCGCCCAGCCTCGTACTGGTCCGCAAACCACGGCACGACAATGCAGGCACATGCGCCCATGCGCCCCTTGTCGTCACGCCGGTCCCAGATGTGATGCGCGTAATTCGCCTCGTTCCGCGCGCATTTCTGCGGCTTCACTTCGGTGGCTCCAAAGTGGTTCAACTCCACTGACCGGAGCGATGATCGAACGTGGATCGGACCGAAGGTCTCGACAATGGGTTCGAGCAAGACCTCGCAGAGCTTGCGGCCTGCGTTGATCGCCAACTCCGGGTCGTCCGGTATGTTCTGGCGTCCGTAGAAGCCCGCGATCTCTGAGAAGAGGAAGTCTCGCATGTAGAAATGCCGCGACAGGCGCACGCGCCCCAAGGTTTCCAAACCGGTATAGCTGCCGGGGCGTCGCTTCATGCCACACCTCCATCATCCGGCCCGGTCGGGAAGGCCTTGCCGAAGGCGCGAAGCCGCGCCAGCACGTCAACGCCGACCTGCATGTAGAAGCCCAGAATATCCAGCATGACCCAGTTCTCGCGGATCACGCCGTCTTCGACGCGCCAGAAATCCAGACTTTGTAACGTGACGGTCTGCCCGGTTGGGGCAAGTCCCATCCAGCCGCCGCCCGTCAGCGTCTGCTTCATGTTGGGCCACCCCGTCACGGCCACATAGTCACCTTCGCCAAAGAAATGATATGTCATGTGATCGCGGTAACTGCCGCGGTCCGGCATGGCGTCGAGGAACGGTATCTGGTGCCAATGACGAAAACCGCTCCAACCGCGGCAAGTGCCAATGCCGCCCGGCCCGTACCACATCATTTTCGGGTGCCAGAAGCGCGGCATCTCCATGGCCGCAGGCGGCTCGGCCGGATGGCGCCCCATGGCCGCCAGCATTTCCGTCACCACCCGGATCGCTTCCTTGCCGTCCCCCGGGTGCGGGCCAAGCCCATCCTGCGTCTGCGGTCCGGGCACGCGGATTTCTCGCCCGAGCGATGGGGCCATGGGCCATTGACCGACCGACATCATCAAAGCCGGCAGATCCCAGATGGCGTGGACTTCAACGATCAAGCCATTCTCGATCCGCCAGAATTCGTGGAAGCGCAGATGCGCCGCGTGCCCGCTTGGCTGGATGCCATGAAGCGGATGGCGGAAGACACCTTCGTAATGGCCAGCCATTCCGACCCAGTCGAGACCGTGCCCGTCGCGACCAGAGACGACGATATCCTCTCGCCGTTCGAGGTCTGGGAAAGCGGCCTGCAAGTCATCCAATGCACCAAGAAGATGGCCTGGCCCTGTCCCTTCCCCCATCGGATGAGACAAGCGGACGGCGGCATCGTCAGCGATTGCCCGTTCGACAACCGCGCGAAGAACGTCGTCTGGATCCCGAAGCGCGTGGCGAAGAGAGTCAGTTGTGTCGGATAGACCCATCACGCCCCACCCCACTGAAATTCTCCGTTCGGGCCAAGTGGGCTGAACGGGTTGTAGGCAATTTCCCAGATATGCCCGTCGGGATCGGCGAAATGACCGTGGTACCCGCCCCACGTCGTCTCTTTCGGCGACGTCAGGATGCGTGCGCCAATCGACCGAGCCTGGTCGACCAGACCATCGACCTCAGCTTTGGACCGAAGGTTGTGGCTCAACACGATACCACCGCCAAAGCTCGCCGCGTCGCCACCAAACTCGGCCGCCAAGGCGGCTTTGGGATAGAGCCCGAGCGTCTGACCAATCATATCGAACGCCACGACACCGTCCGGCCCGCCAACATCACGCCAACCAAGCGCGCGGTAGAACGCCGCCGAAGCCGCCATATCGGCGACGCCCAGAGTTATGAGTGAGACGCGTTGTTCCACCTCGTCCGCCCTACTCCGCAGCGCCGCCATAGGGCACGTTCCGCCCGCCATAGCGGCGAACCCGGACATTGGCCTGCTCCGCATGACCGACGAAGCCTTCCAACAGACAAAGGCGCGAGCAATAGGCGCCGATCTCTGCGGCGGCTTCGTCCGTCGTGACCTTTTGGTAGCTGTGGGTCTTCAGGAACTTACCGACCCAGAGGCCGCCCGTGTAGCGCCCGGCCTTCTTGGTGGGCAGCGTGTGGTTCGTGCCAATGACCTTGTCGCCGTTGGCAACGTTGGTTCGAGGCCCAAGGAACAAGGCGCCATAGCTGTGCATGTTCTCTAGGAACCAGTCGTCACGATCGGTCATAACCTGAACGTGCTCGGAGGCGATGTCATTGGCGACATCCAGCATCTC
>CAZMKY010000254.1:0-12069 GCA_964566835.1 uncultured Rhodobacterales bacterium | reverse complement strand
CATACACTATTCCCGTAACTGCAACTTACATAATCGCTGCTTCGGTGTTCCATACATTCTAGCCAGACCGAAATCAGCTAGCTTCATTGTTCCATCTTTGAGGAACAGCATGTTGTCTGGCTTTAAATCCCTGTGCAAAATGAATCTGGCATGGCAGGCAGCCACTGCATTCAGTAGTGACAAGATGTGGGCCTTGATGTCTCCAAAACTAATGGAAATCTGCTTGTTGGCCAAGTCCTTGTTTGATCGAGGTCTCACAGGCGGATCGACAGGCAACATCTCGGCCCGGACCGAGGACGGTGGCCTTCTCGTCTCGCCCACGGGAACTAGTTTTGGCCGGTTGGATCCCGGTCGTCTGTCGCGCTTCGACGCAGGCGGCGCACATGTCGCTGGCGATCTGCCCACGAAAGAGATGCCGCTGCACTCGGCATTCTATGACACAAGATCCACGGCCGGTGCGGTCGTTCATCTTCATTCTTGCCACGCCGTCGCGCTGTCGATGATGCCTGATGCGGATGAAGACAACTTCCTTCCTCCACTGACCCCCTACAGCATAATGAAGCTCGGCAAAGTGAAGCTGCTGCCCTTCTTCCTGCCGGGTGATCCTGCGATGGGTGACGCAGTGCGCGGCCTTGCCGGGAAGCGATCTGCGGTCATGCTGGCCAATCACGGGCCTGTCGTGGCCGGGAAAGATGTCGAAGCAGCCTGCAACGCGATCGAAGAGCTCGAGGACACCGCGCGACTGGCCATGATGCTTCGGGGCACGACCCCCAAAATGTTGACTACGGACGATGTGCGCGCGCTTGTTGCGACCTTCAACGTTGAGTGGGAGGCATGAGCTATTCGGCCAATCTTGGCTTTCTCTTTACCGAGTACACTCTGCCAGAGGCCATTCGCGGCGCTGCAACCGCCGGGTTTGACGCCGTTGAGTGCCACTGGCCCTTTGATGTGCCAACCGCCGATGTAAAGGCAGCTTTGGCCGAAACCGGCTTAAAAATGCTAAGCCTCAACACCGTCCCGGGAAGGGCCGGCGACCATGGTCTGGCCGCGCTTCCGCATCGCAAGGAAGAAGCGAGCGCTGCAATTGATCAAGCGGTGGCCTATGCCCATGCGATTGACGCGGGCGCGGTCCATGTCATGGCAGGGTGCAGCCAAGGACCCGAAGCGCACCGAACATTCATTGAGAACCTTCGCTACGCGGTGTCTGTGGCCGCGGGCACGACGCTGTTGATCGAACCTCTGAACCGCTACGACGTCCCCGGGTATTTTCTGCAGTCTACGGATCAGGCCGTCGCCATCATCGAAGAAGTGGGCGCATCAAACGTCAAACTGATGTTCGACTGTTATCATGTGCAACTCATGGAAGGCGATTTGAGCCACCGCTTGACGAGGCTTCTCCCCATGATCGGTCACATCCAATTTGCGGGCGTTCCCGCCCGTGGCCGTCCTGATGAGGGCGAAGTGAACTACGATCATGTCTTCGCCCATATCCGGGACATTGGCTACACCGCCCCACTCGGAGCAGAGTATCGGCCAAACGGACCGACGGATGCGACGCTTGGCTGGATGTGACGCCAGGCATCGCCTCGCGCGATGCAGACATATCGCTTTCCGGGGAAAATCCACCGTCGTCCGCATTGCCGGACCCGCATAGCTGCTCTGCCCCACGTGATCTGGTGTTCGCAATTCGCATCCCCACATCTGTTGCGAAAGGAGAAATCCAATGCTCGACACCACCTACGCCGTTCGCGACACCGACATGCCCGAAGACATGCGCGTACTTCTTGACGCCTATCCGCGCGACACGTGGGAGGCGCATCCCGGCTTCAAGGACAAGACACGGCAATGGCTCAGCGCGCACCAAAATTTTCGCGCTTTGGCTGAACGGGTCCGTCTTGATACCGAACTGCTGCTCGACAAGGACATGGCCTTGGATGACTACGCCGCGCGTCTTTCGTTTCTTGGCGGGCGGCTTGTGGGCAATCTGCACGGACATCACGGCTGGGAAGACCACAGCTACTTCCCCGAGCTTTCGGCAGCTGACCCGCGCTTTGATGCCGGCTTGGAAATTCTGGAAAATGACCACGCCGATCTCGATGTCGTGCTGGATGATTTTACCCGGCAGGCAAACCGCGTGATCAAACTGGCAACCCTTGACGCGGCGCAGGCTCATGGCGAAGCCAGTGCTGTGCACGAGCAATCCAAGACAATCGAAGCCTTCCTGCAGCGTCACCTCGCTGATGAAGAAGATCTGGCCGTGCCGATTATTCTGCACCACCGGCTAAGAGGTTAATCGAAAAGCTCTGATCGGCTTTCCGAGCAGCCTCCTGTAATCGTTCCCTGAACGGGGATTTCTCGGCTTCAAGAACGAAACCGGGTCGTCGGAGCAGCGCTGCAAGCTGCTCCGTTTCGTCAAACGCGGCTCATTTTCCACTACGCCTTCATCAGTTGCTTGATCTTTCCGATAAAGGTCGCGTCATCTTCGGCCTTGCGGCTGTCCAGCAGTTCCACCGCATCTGCTCCCGCTCGATAGCGGAGACGATCCCCGGTGTCGTTGGCCGCCTCCCAGATCACTTCAGCGACGGTCTCGGGCGCAGAAGGGTCAGACGCCAGTTTTCCAAACACCCGGCCCATAGCCTCTGCCATCGGGGCATAGTCTGAAAGGCTTTCGTCCATGGCAAAGTCAAAGGAGCTGCCACCGAAGTTTGTCTTGATCATACCCGGCTCAACGATGCGGACACGGATGCCAAACGGTTCAAGCTCAAAATGGAGCGCCTCTGACAGACCTTCGACCGCGAACTTGGTCCCGTGATAGAGCGTGCCGAGTGGAAACGTGATCTGACCGCCGATGGACGAGATATTGATGATCGTACCGGCGCGATTTTCCCGCATATGCGGCAGAACCGCCTTTGTGACCTCCATCAAGCCGATCACGTTGGTGTCGAACTGACGTCGGATACGCTCCATGGAGAACGCTTCCAGCGCGCCATAGGCACCGTATCCCGCGTTATTGAGCAGAACGTCGATACGGCCAAAACGGCCTATCGCCGCGGCCACTGCATCGTTGATCGAACGCGGATCGGTAACATCGAGCCGCCCCACTTGGACATTGTCCAGCTCCGCAAGTGCGCCTGCCTTGTCGGGACTGCGCATCGTGGCGACGACATTCCAGCCTTGCGCTTGAAAGTGTCTCGCTGTGGCCTCGCCTATGCCCGAGGAAGCGCCGGTTACGAGAATTGTTTTCATAGGGTTCTCCATCAGGCGTTGAGGCTAAGCATGTCTTCGATGCCGAAGCTGGTCATGACATTGTGGGTCACATCGTGCAGCACATCGTTGTAGCGCTCGATCTGGGGACCAACGCCCACATGATCGACAACAGTGCGGAACGGCTTTTGTCCGAAAGGCTTGCCCAGAAGATCAACGACCGCCTCCGCAATCCGCTCTGGGCGTTGATCGGGTGTCGCTTCCAGCATCTGGGCCAACCCGGCAGCTGACATCGCCGGGACAGACGCAAAGGCTCCAAATTGCGCCTCTCGTTCCGGGTCTTTGGGCGCGACCATGCCGTCGAAGAAGGCTGTCGGCATGGCCCCCGGTTCGATGATGCAGGATTCGATACCGAAACCGGACAATTCAGTCCGATAACATTCGACAATCGCTTCCAGCGCCCATTTCGAGGCTGAATAGGTGCCATAAAACGGCGTCGCGATCCGACCGATCAGGCTGGAAGTGTAGAGAACCGTTCCCCGCCGCTGCGCCCGCATGTAGGGCAGCGCCGAGCGCATGACGCGCTGCACGCCCATCACGTTCACGTCGAAAACGCGCGCCATGTCTTCAGGCGACATCAACTCCTGAATTCCGTAAGAGCCGATCCCGGCGTTATTGAACAATACATCGATGCCGCCCAGATGCCCGATAGCCTCTGCGACCCCGCGCTCGGTACTGGTCGTGTCGGTTGCATCCATCTCGACAATCGCAGCACCAGCCGCCTCAAGTTCCACGACGGTCTCGGCGTTCTTACCCGCGCGGCTTCGGACACTTCCTGCGACCTGATAACCCTTATCAAGCAGTGCCAGCGCTGTCGGCTTCCCAAACCCGCCTGCAATTCCGGTGATCATGACTTTCTGCATGTCGGCCTCCTTGGTTGAATTTCAATCACATTAGTCGCCAAAGATTCTTCAATCTTTCATGATTGGCCATAATATTTGCCTATTCCTCCGGAAAGCGGGATTTAAGGTATGGCGTTACAGATGTGGATGCTATCGATAGGCATCACACCGGAGTGGAATGAATGGACAGTCGAAACCTGTTGGCGAAGGTCGCCGCACTGCTCGATCAGGCGGACGTTTTTGAGGGGGCTCTCCATCATACGACGAGCAGCACCCACCTGCTGCGGCACCACGCGACGACAGATCAGAGCGCGAGCATTTATCGACCCTTGCTCTGCTTGGTCCTGCAGGGGGCAAAACAAGTGGGGTCCAGCACAAAGACATTGAACGTCCGGGCCGGGCAATCGCTGATCGTCAGCCATACCTTGCCGGTGATCTCGCGGATTACAGAAGCCTCCCGTACAACACCCTATTTGGCACTAGTTTTTCCTCTCGATCTCGATCTTCTCCGGTCACTGGCTCCAAAAGTCTCCCCCGCATTGAGCCGCTCGTCCTCGGACCCATTCTCGATCTGTCTCTGTGACACCGATCCCGGATTGGAAGACGCCCTTCTCCGCTACTACCTGCAATGCGAGAACGAGGAGACACGGGACGTGTTGGGTTCGATAACAGCCCGTGAGATTCATGCCCGGCTTCTTATCGGGCAACATGCGCGGGTCCTTCAACGACTGCTCTGGCACGAAAGCACCGCCAGCCGCATCCACCTGGCGACCCGCGACATTCAAGAAAATTTGCAGGAAACCATCGTCGTCGGAGATCTGGCTGCAAGAATCGGGATGAGCAACTCTGCCTTCTTTGAGCAATTCAAGGCGGTGACTGGAACCTCGCCGCTGCAATACCAGAAAGATCTGCGCTTGCTGAAAGCCAGAGATGACCTGCAAACCAGCCGCGCCAAGGTTTCAGAGATCGCATTTGCCGTCGGCTACGAAAGCTCGGCACAATTCTCGCGAGAGTATTCGCGAAAGTTCGGCAAATCGCCCCGGCAAGACCGTGAAATTGGTCCCGCCGCCTGAAGCCAGACCTTACACCCGTGGCTTCATGAGAGCGGAGCGAGGCAACAAGAATCAACTGGGCGGGCCGCCTACGGGGCCGGCAGTCTAGTGCGATCTGTCAGGAGAAAGTGGCGCGCTGGGGAGGATTCGAACCCCCGACCCCTTGATTCGTAGTCAAGTACTCTATCCAACTGAGCTACCAGCGCGCGGACCCGGGCGATGTAGCCTTGCCGCCAGAGGTTTGCAAGGCCGATTTCACACCAAAGTGGTGTCAGATGTCACAATGCTTTTCGGCAAGGTTATGGTGAACGTCGTACCATCCGGTCCGGTTTCTTTCAAAAGCAGCGCTCCACCATGCCCGCGGATCAGCTCGGCCGCGATGGCAAGCCCAAGTCCGGTGCCGCCCTTGCGCACGCTGCCCTGAAATGGCGTGAACAGATGTTCTTGCGCTTTGGGGGGCAGGCCCGGGCCGGTGTCGGCCACGCTGATCCACCAGTCCGCTTCGCTTTCGCCGGCGGAAACTGTGATCATGCCGGGCTTGCCTGTTGCGGCGATTGCCTGACGGGCGTTCCGGACAAGGTTCGACACAACACGATACAGCTGTTCGGGATCGGCGCGCACCAACAGGCCCGGAGGCACATCGTCTTCATAGCGCACGGCCGTTTCTTCGACCGTCAGTCGCTCACTTCCAACGACATCTGTCACGATGTCGGACAGCAACACGCGGTCCAGCATGGGGGCGGGCTCTTCCGCCTTGCCAAAGGCCAGGGTGCTTTCGCAAAGGTTCACGGCACGCCCGATCGAATTCATCAGCTTCGGCGCCATCCGCGCAACCGTCGGGTCTTCCGAACTTTCGATCCGGTCCGCGAAAAGCTGCGCTGTCGTCAAGATATTTCTGAGATCGTGGCTGATCTTGGCGACCGCGCTGCCTAATGCGGCCAGACGTTCGCGCTGCTTCAGGACACTGGTCAGTTGTGTCTGAAGGTCTTTCAAGGCGCCTTCCGCTTCGGCCAGTTCCCGGACGCCAGCCGATGGCATGATGATCCGACGCGCATCTTCCGGATCGGCTGCATAGCTCATCATGGCAGAGACGACGCCCTTGATCGGCTTCACAAGGAAACGGCGCACGGCCAAGAACAAAAGCGTCGCCGTGAAGACCGAGATTACGGCACTTAAGATCAGGATCCGCACCCCGTAATCCAGCATGGCGGCCCGCAGCGGCGCCGTCGGCATGGTCACTTCGATCAACAGGCCAGCGTCCCGAACCGGGTTCCCGATGACGCGAATGACGCGATCTTCCTGGTCCAGAAGGCGGCGCATCGCATCCATGATCAAAACGCCCGCCGGGGCATTGCGCATGTCATAGGTCGCGGCAATTGGCGACGGGATTTCGGACGACAGCATAAGCTGGCGCATTTCGTCACGGCGCAGCACAACGTTGAAGACACCTGCGTTCGTCAAAAGCTCTGACTCGAGCTGTTCGTCGATCATGTCGTTGGCCAGAAGCGCAAGTGACGCGATCTGCGCCCGCTCCAAACGGTCCATCATGTAGTCCTCACGGAAGCGCGCGATGGATGGCACAAAGATGAAAATCTCTGCCAGCATCACGAACACAACCGTGAGGATCAGGAAGCGTCCCGAAAGGGAGTTCAGCATGATATCGCCTCGGGCCTATGCGTCAGGGAAGGTACTTTTGAACGAACCCTACAACGCGTTTAACAGTAGGATTATCAAAGAGTTTCGGCGAGAAATAGGCCCCTGCCGCGCGCTTGTTGATTTCGCCCAGCGTTGGATAGGGCGCGACCATGTTGGAAATCGCGCGCATCTTCAGCCCGTTGGCAATGGCCAGCGCCCAAACGCCGATCAGTTCGCCCGCATGCGCGCCCACGATCGATGCGCCCACAGGCTTGCCTTTGACGACCATGACCTTGATCAGTCCCGTGGTCTTGCCTTCGGCTATGGCCCGGTCGTTTTCGTCATATTCGAAACGCGCGACCGTTACGGCGTGACTGCCGTGTTCCTTCTTGGCCTGCTCTTCCGTCAGTCCAACCTGCGCCAGTTCCGGGTCCGTATAGGTGACCCAAGGAATGTGGTGCGTTTTGGCCTTGGCCGGCATGCCAAAGAGGATCTGCGGGATCACCACGCCGGCATGGTAGCCCGCCACGTGGGTAAACTGCAGGCCACCTGCGGCGTCACCGACCGCATAAACCTTCTTGTTCGAGATGGAGCGCAACGAGGCGTCGACTTTCACAGCGCGGTCGTAGGCGACATTGCCTTTGTCGAGGTCGAGCTTTTCGATGTTCACTTTCCGGCCTACTGCCATCAACAAGTGGCTGCCCGAGTAACTGCCGCCGTCCGTCTCAACGGTGATTGTGTCGCCATCCTGACTGATCTTCTTGGCCTGCTGACCTTCGACGATCTCAATGCCTTCGGCCCGCATGCGGTCCAGAACGATGGCCGCAAGCTCGGGATCGTCTTTGCCCATGGCCTTGGCGCCTTCGATGACCGTTACCTTGGACCCCAGACGGATATGCGCCTGCGCCATTTCCATGCCGATCGGACCGCCGCCGATGATGATCAGGTGGTCCGGACGATCCCGCAGGTCGAAGATGTTTTCGTTGGTGTAATAGGTCACATCCTCGACGCCCGGTATGGGCGGAACGAAGGGGCCGGATCCCGTCGCGATGACGATGCGGCGTGCTTCGATCACGGTGTCGCCCGCCTGTACTTCGGTCGGGCTGATGAAACGCCCGTATTCACGGATCACGTTGACGCCGAAGCCTTCGAAACGTTCTTGGCTGTCGACCGGTGCGATCGTCTCGATCACCTTATGAACGTGATCCTTGGCAGCGGCGTAGCTGATTTCCGGCATGACAGGCGTGACGCCGTACTTCTCGCCGGTGCGCATGGCGTGGGCCTGCTTGCCTGCCGCCAAGAGAGCCTTCGATGGCACACAGCCAAAGTTCAGGCAGTCGCCGCCCATCTTGTGACCTTCCAGAAGCACGACATCCGCGCCCATCTGGGAGGCTCCGGCGGCGAGGGACAGTCCGCCGGAGCCCGCGCCGATGATCAGAACATCGGCCTTGAGACGCTTGATGGCCGGTTTGGCTGCGTCGGGGGTGGTGTTGGTCTCTTGCATGACTCAGAGCTCTTTCTTGCCGCGAACGGCCTTGATGACGATTGGAAGCGCAGCCAGAGCACAGAGCCCAAGAATGGGCAGCAGGATCTGCGGCTCGAAGATGATGCCGAGGTTGGGTGTTTCGCCCGAAGCGAAGACTTCACCAAGACCAGCACCGACAGAGGTGTAGACGACCGACCCGGGGATAATGCCGAGGAATGTGGAGACGACAAAGCGGTAGAGCGGCACACCGACCAAGGCCGGCACCAGGTTGGCCACAAAGAACGGCACTGCAGGCACCAAGCGGATCAGGAACAACGCTTCCCACTGGTTGTCGTCGATCGCCGACTTGATCTTCTTCACGGCGCCGTCGGAGGAATCCATCTTTTCTGCCATAGACTTACCCAAGCCCCATTTCGCAGCCAGAAAGATCAGCGTCGCACCTATGGTCGCGCCGATGATGTTGAACAAGGCGCCGGGGAATGTCGCGAAAAGAAACCCGCCCGTAAGCGTCGCGATGGCGGCGCCGGGCAGAGAAAATGCGACGATGACGACGTAGGCCAGAATGAACACCGCGACCGTTGCAGCGTAGTTTGCGTCACGGAAAGCGATCAGCGCCTCGCGGTTTTCGGCCAATGCCTCAAAGCTCAGGTAGTCGCGAAGCGTGAAGGCACCTATCGCAGCCACGCCAAGAATTGCGATCAGGGGCAGCTTCTTGGCAAGTCCACCTTGCACTTCGGGTTGGTCTGTCATGTCGGCCATTTGCTTGTCTCTCGGTTCTGTGTCGCGTTGTACCAGCAGATGGCCGGAGAGAGAGGCTCATGTAAGGCAACTCACGCCCGCTTGATCTGGGGTGATGGATTTCGTGGGTTCTGCAACGCCACTTCTGGCTTTTGAAACATTAAGGCGGTGCAAATTGCGCCGATTGTTGCATTTCTGGGGGTCAGTTGCGTTGACTTGGCTCGGACATGGTCTTAGAGACCGGGCTTCGATGAACACCTGCTGCCCGAATCCGTCTGTATCGGAGTGTGGCGGCCTCGACGGAGAGAGACGATGAAGCGCACCTTCCAGCCTTCGAACCTGGTCCGCAAGCGGCGCCACGGTTTCCGTTCGCGCATGGCCACCAAGGCCGGCCGCAAGATCCTCAACGCCCGCCGCGCACGCGGACGGAAGTCGCTGAGCGCTTAATCCGCGCTCAGTTCGATGTGATGGAGCCGCCGCGGGCAACCGCAGGCGGTTTTGTCGTTTCTGAACCCGCGCAAATGCGCGCACCCAAGACATAACGGAAGCCACCGCCTTGACCCTGCCCGGACTGACAGTGCTGACCAAGCGGAGTGACTTCGTCGCTTTGTCGCGCGCGAAACGGGCAGCAACTCCAGGCTTCGTGCTTCAGGCACGGCATGTCGGGCACGACACCAAACGCGTTGGTTTCACCTGTTCGAAGAAAGTCGGAAACGCCGTTGCCAGAAATCGCGCCAAGCGGCGCTTGCGTGAAATTGCCCGCCTTGCACTGCCCGAAGGCGGAAAGACAGGCTGGGATTATGTCTTGGTCGGTCGCCGTACTGAGACCGCAGCACGCCCTTTCTCAGAACTTCAGGAAGACTTTCGTCGCGCCTTGGCAAAGGTGCATGGGCCATGACCCTGCCCGCGCGTCTTATGGCCCTTCCCGTCAAAGCCTATCGACTGATCTTCAGTCGGTGGGTCGGGTTCAATTGTCGATACCACCCGACCTGCTCCGCCTACGCGTTGGAGGCCTTGGAACGTCATGGCGCCCTCAAGGGCACATGGCTGGCGGCGCGGCGGATCGGGCGCTGTCACCCTTGGGGCGGTTCCGGCATAGATAACGTGCCGGACAAGGACTGAACGTCAGAGTTTCTCGAACCAGATAATGACGTCGCCAATCGTGAGGCCATACCTGCTCATGTAGGCGCGGTTCAGAAGACGATCATCCGACTGCAACCACATCCAGTCGTCGAAGGTGACGGTCAGGGTGTCGACTGATCCATCGGCTGCTGGAATTGGCAGATCAATGGTGTAGGCCCAGTTGAACGTGTCGCCCCGCTCTTCGCCTTTCGCTACGCCCTCGACGCCGGGCGCTGTCCCCTGCCAGCTGTCCGGTCCGGTCTTCGTCAACGTCCAGACCCGCTGCTCGGTGGCTCCGTCTTCGTAAGTGAAGTCTTCAACAAGCGTCAGCGTCTCACCGTCCCAGTCGCCCTGAATATCGACCTCGAAGCGGCGGCGCACTGTGCCGAACACATCCTGAAACTGCCCATAGGCCACAAGTTCTCCGTCAAAGAACTCTTCCAGGTTCAGCGTCCTGTCCGAGAGGCGCTCGTCCTCCAGCGATGGCGCACCAGCGCACGCCGAGAGCGCCAAGAACGAAGCTAAAACGAGCCAAATCCGCATGACCTTGTCCTTTCATTTCGTACAAGGTCATTCGGTCCAGCGCGGCTTTCAGATCACGCATACGCGCCCGAGCCGTTTTTTTCGTGGATTTGAACCGCGACATCCTGTAGCCAGCCCTCACGTCACCACAGATCAGACAAGGGAGGGGACGCATGACTTATGTTTCCTATCTTCCGCTTTCGCGATGTGGCGTGACGGGCACTCAAGGCTCCTTCAACGCCTGATGCCGCCGCGCCTGATCTGACGACAGGCGCATTCTCCCAAAACCAAACCCTGCAAGCGATCTCCTGACCCGGAGTCCGTCCGCAGTTTTTTTACAGCAACCATTGGAGGGGCCATTTGACCGGCCCAAGATGACCATGACAGCACTTCGTTTGAACGATACCGAAGGGCGCCGCGCCCTGATCGACGACGCCATTGCCCAGAACGGCGCAATGCGGGTTCTGATTGCCGCGATCCGTGCGGTTTTCCGTGACAGGCGGGGACGGCGTGCCCGGCCGCCAGACGCACATAGCCTCAACGCGCATATGCGTAGGGACATCGGGCTCTATCCGGAACCCGAAAGTGTCGATTGGCAGCGGTATCTGCCCTAAAACTGTATGGCCGCCGCAGGAGACCATCTTGCCAAAGCGGCGGCCAAGCAGGTAAGCGCGGGTCCTGATGCTGGACGACCTAGACGATATCCATCCGCTGTTTCACGGCGCGCCCTCGACGACGGAGTTCAAAAAGCTCCGCAAGAGGATCGTGCGCAATGTGCGTGAAGCGATTGAGCACTATGGAATGGTGGATCGCAAAGGTCGCGGGGATGCGCCTGACAAGTGGCTCGTTTGCCTTTCGGGCGGAAAGGACAGCTATACACTTCTGGCTGTGCTCTACGAGCTGAAGTGGCGCGGGCTTTTGCCGGTCGAGCTTCTGGCTTGCAATCTGGATCAGGGGCAACCCGGTTTCCCGGCGACGGTTTTACCGGAATTTCTGGAACACATGGGCGTGCCGCACCGGATCGAGTATCAGGACACCTACTCTGTCGTTGTCGACAAAGTGCCCGCCGGGCGGACCTATTGCGCGCTGTGTTCGCGGCTCCGGCGTGGCCATCTCTACCGTATCGCACGCGAAGAAGGGTGCAGCGCAGTGGTGCTGGGCCATCACCGCGATGACATCCTTGAGACGTTCTTCATGAACCTCTTCCACGGCGGGCGGCTTGCCACGATGCCGCCGAAGCTGGTGAACGAGGACGGGGACCTGTTCGTTTTCCGCCCCCTCGCCCACGTGGCCGAGGCCGATTGCGAGAAATTCGCCAAGGCGATGAATTATCCCATCATCCCCTGCGACCTCTGCGGCAGCCAGGATGGCCTGCAAAGACAACAGGTTAAGCAGATTCTCGACGGCT
>CAZMKY010000253.1:0-1896 GCA_964566835.1 uncultured Rhodobacterales bacterium | reverse complement strand
GGCGATCCGACGGTCGGCCTGTTGCAGCCGGATGTCCCCAGCCCGCGTGGATTCCCGCAGAAGATCGGCGTCGATCAATGCCGCGGCAAGCTGCTGCTCCAGCGTCGACAAAAGCCCCATCTGGCCTTGCAGGTCAGCGGTTGGGTCCACGATCTGCGTACGCGACCGGAAGGCGGTGATCGCCTCACGCGCTTGCTTCAATCGTTCCACCGCACGGTCGAGTTCTTCGCGCGCAAAGGCGGTCGTGTCTTCCTGCGCAATGGCCGACAATTCCTGCACCAAGGCTGCGCTTTGGGCCAAGACCTCTTCCGCGATGGCATGCGCGTCTTCTGGCGTGAAGGCCAGCGTTCTGAGATTGATCAGTCGCGTGCCTGGGTCATAGACCAATTGCGACATGCGACCCCAATAGCTGTGAAGGTCCTCCAGCGACGCATTCGCCTTCAACGCAAAGACCGGATCATTGTCAGCCTTCGTGTAGATGCTGCGCAGATCCAGCCTTTCATCCAGTGTGGCCACCAGTTCCTGACTTTGGATGAAGTCGTTCAGAATATCCGAGTCAGAGGTCGTGGAGCCGCCGATATCTGCGACCCCTCCGAACAATTCCAACGGCGACGAGAACTCTTCCTTCACCACCGAGAAAGAGACGTAGCTGGCGTATTGGTCGTTCGCGCGGGTGTAGAGATACCCGATCCCCAGAACCATCGGCACAAGCACCAAGAGCATGAAAGATCCGATGATCCCCCAATGACGTTGCTTCGGGCGTGCGCGTTTGGCGGGTCGAGGTTGTGGCGTTTTCGGCTGTTCAAGGTTCAGACGGCGCTTGGTCCCGCTTTCGGTCTGTGCGTCAGCTTCTGCCTTTCGCCGACGTGCCTTGACCCCTCCAGCCTTGGAAAGTGGCCTGTTGCGCTGTCGCCTTTGTCCTGCCGGGCGATTATCGTCCAAAGCCTTTGCCCCTTTTCAAACGATCAATTTGCACGTCTGATCGAAGTGTTAGAGTTACGAGCAACATATTCCAAACCATCGGGCAAGACGGAAATGTCCTTCGCATCTGGTCAGTCGCACAGACGCTTCACCACGATCCGGGCCATCGGCGCGCTGATTTTGCGCGAAATGTCCACGACCTATGGCCGTTCGCCGGGGGGCTATATCTGGCTGGTTGTGGAACCTATTGCGGCAATCGCACTTTTGTCCGTCGCGTTTTCGCTGGCCTTTCGCGCCCCCTCGCTTGGGGAGAACTTTCCGCTTTTCTATGCAACGGCCTACTTGCCTTTCGCATTCTTCATGGAGCTTTCCAACAAGCTCTCAAACGCCATCAGGTTCTCAAAATCACTTCTGAGTTTTCCAGTCGTGACATTCGTTGATGCCCTGGCTGCGCGCGCGCTCCTTTCGCTGTTGATCAACGTTCTGGTGTTCTTGCTGATCATGGCCGGGATCATAGTCATCTTCGACCTGAGCCCGGTCATCGCGCCATTTCAAGTGATCAATGCCTTCGCAATGGTCGTCATTCTGGCAGGCGGCATCGGAACACTGAACGCCTACCTATTCCTGACGTTTCCGGTCTGGCGCAGGCTTTGGAATGTGATGACCCGGCCACTTTTTATTGTTTCGGGCATCTTCTTCCTGTTGGAAGACGTGCCGCAGAACCTTCAGTTTATCTTGCTTTTGAACCCGATCTTCCACTTCACGGCCGAGATGCGATCAGCGTTCTATGGCATCTACAATCCCGACTACATCACGCCGGTCTATCCTTACGCCGTCGGTGCGGTGACATTGTTCTTCGGGCTCTTGCTGCTCTACCGTCACTATGACGAGTTGATCTGGAAATAGGCTGCTTTTTCAGCGACAATCCCTCCGGGAACCGGCAGATTAAGTCATTACCATGAACGATCATTGCCA
>CAZMKY010000252.1:0-4420 GCA_964566835.1 uncultured Rhodobacterales bacterium | reverse complement strand
ATGATGATCACCAGTTCCGACTGGTCGCGCTGATACGCGGCCGAGCGGAAGAGCGATCCCAGTACCGGAATGTCTCCGATCCAGGGAACCTGGCTGGCAACATCATTGAAGTCGTCCTCGAGAAGACCTGCAATCGCAAAGCTTTCTCCGTCGCCCATTTCGACCGTGGTCGATGTGGCGCGGCGGCTGAAGGCGTTGACGGCAAAGCCGCCGTTCTGGATCGTGATCTCCGGGTCGATGCCCGAAACGGCTGCGTTCAGCTCAAGGTTGATGCGGTGGGCATCAATGACGCGTGGAACGAAGGTCAGTTCAACACCGAAGGGCTTGAATTCAACGGTAATTCCGCCGTCTTCGTCCACAACCGGAACCGGATATTCGCCACCGGCGAGGAAGCTTGCTTCCTGACCTGAGAGAGCGACGAGGTTCGGCTCGGACAGGGTGCGAACCATGTTCTTCGATTCAAGCGCTTCAAGCAGAACGGCCAGCTGGAGGCTGCCGGTGCCGAAGCCGAAGAGCGCGCTGCCGACCGAGTCGCCACCAATGGCATCACCGCCACCCAGAACACCTTCGATCGCGGCCTGGTTGCCGAAGCTGCCGCTGCCAAGGTTCGTTGCGACGTCACCGCCAAGGATCGTGCCCGAAATCGCCAGCGAGGAGCTGAGCGTCTTGCGCACCGAACGCTGCATTTCAGCGAAGCGCACTTTCAGCATGACCTGGTGGTTGCCACCGACGACCATCAGGTTCGAAACCCGCTCAGGAGCGTAACGGTTGGCGAGGTCCAGCGCGCGGTCCAGTTTCTCGATCGTGGAGACCACACCCGAGAGGACGATACCGTCATTCGCGGTGCGCACTTCTATGGCTTCACCGGGAAGGATCTGACGGAGGCGTTCCTTGAATTCACCAATGTCAGGCGTGACCTGCACTTCCACGCTGGTGATCAGACGGCCATCCGGGCCAAGCAGAACCAGCGTCGTGCGACCAGGCGCCTTGCCCAATACGTAAATGGTACGGTCGCTCAGCGTCGAAATGTCGGCGATGCCGGGGTTCGCAATGCTGAGTTCCGCGAAAGGCTGATCTGCTTCAACAACAACTGCGCGGTTCATTGGAACCTGCAGTGGTGCAGAAACTTCGCCCTCCATAATTGAAAGCGTTTGAGCGCCCACCTGGGGCGCTGACGCTACGGTAACGGCAAGCCCTACAAGAGCTGCCTTAAAGAGTCTGTCGATTGTCATGACCTGCCTTTCCGATCACGCCTCTGAATTGTCCGGGAAATTGCCCCTTATGACCGAGACGATGCGGCAAGCACCTATTTTTTGCAACAATCAGGCACTTGGATGGCTCTATTTATGTGGATAAGTCGCAACACAGCGCGAGGGCTTGCGTCCGAAACGAATCGCGCCACCGAATGTGGTGGCGCGATCCGAAGTCAAAAGCAGGTTTTGATCAGTTCGTGCAGGGGATCGGGATGTCCACCATCTCGGCGCCGCGACGGGTCCGGATCGTGCAAACCTTTTCTTTCGGGGCTTCCACGACGACCTGTTCCTGGATGCCAAGAAGCTCGCGCTGGTTGATCTGAACGTCGGCTGTCACCGTCTCGTCGTCGGCACCGACAAGCGAGAGCGAGAGGCGGCCAGTGGCCTGTGCCTGCGCCAGCGCTGCAATCTGTTTCGGGTCGACTTCAACCGTCACGGTCTTGGCGATCGTCGGTCCAGACGTATCTTCGTCGGCCGATTGGTTGATGGCGATGATGCGGATGCCGGCTTCGATCAGCTTGGTGACGCTGGCACTATTGCCAACAGATCCCGTCCAGTAGACGTCAACGCGGTCACCGGGGCGCAGGAAGCCCGACACGCCGGTCGTGGCATCCGTGCGGACGGTGAAGGCGCGCATGCCTTGCGACAGTCGTGAGCGAACGCCGGCATCTTCGCCGGGTTCTGTCACCTTGCTGGCAAGGATGGCCTCACCTTTCTCCATCATGCGGACGACCGCACGTGGGTCTTCATTGTTGTTCGGGAAGAGCGCGTCGAGAGAGACAAAAGAGCCTTCTGGTACGGCTGCCGTTGGCCAGCGTACCGCGACAACATCTTCCGGTGTCAGGGTGCGGCCATAGCGGATTGCCGTTTTTGCGATGAAGACTTCCGTCGTGGGGACGATTGCTTCTTGCGCCTTGCGGGCCTGTGCCAGCTGCGCCTGGTGTTGGTTAATGTAGTCCTTCGCCATGTAGACGGCGAAGCCTGCAAGACCCACCCCCAACAAAAGGACCAAGCCGAAGATCAGTCGCATGACATGTCCTTATTCATTCACTATTGCACTCAGCAGATCGGGAGGGAGTCCCGGTCCATGATCCCAAGTGCACGACGATTGTGGCGAAAGCTGGGATAGAACACGGTTATGTCGTGTAATGTCCACGCCGGCCCAGCTTACTGCCGGAAGAACTCAGCCGAGGTCACGGTGCTGGCAGAGACCGCAGCCGACACGCCGGTCGAGGTGTCCGTCGCCGCGATGCCGATCGGAACCAGAACCGCCAGGCCCAGGCCGATGATCGCAGCCGTCAAGACAACCCAGTCAACGGTGACCGCGCCGTCTTCAGAACGCAGAAACTTCTGCATGATACCAAACATGTAACCGCTCCTTGTCCAATCGAACCGAGATGCGTCATGCGCACTGCCCAAGCTTTTCGCAGAAGAATGTGGCGGAGGTTTGACGACCGGTTCGAAAAACACACGGGTGAACAGTGTGTTTTAGCGAAAAGTTTCTGATCTTTGCCTACGCATTCGGGCCTGATCTTTGACCCGGAAAAGCAGAAGGGCCGCGCCGAAGCGCGACCCTTCAGAATTCGAATAACCGTTGCGGCTATTACGGGCCCGACGACGTGAAGGTCGTGGTCGTGGAAACAGCGGTGCCAGCCAGCGAGGTCGACACGTTGTCTGCCAGCGAAACGGTACCGGTGCCGACCGAGGTCAGAACAGCGATGCCGAGGCCAACGATAGCAGCGGTCAGAACAACCCAGTCGACGGTGACGGCGCCGGATTCGTCTTTCAGGAAGGTGTTGAAGAGTTTCATTTCAGTCTCCAAAAGTTTGCAGTTGGTTACGTCAAGGACGTCGTTAGTCCGGCCGAAACCGGGGTGGTGACGACCCAGCCAACCGTAATGGCGCCGGATGCGTCGCTCAGGGTCTTCGCAATGTCGAACCGCAATGTGTGTGTCCGCGTGTTCATAACGAATGCTCCAGTCATTGCCTTGACGACTGAGCAAACCCTCATGGCTCGACCCTGTTGCCGCCTTGGCATGGGCTTATATGGACCTGAGATTGGGGCGAGAGTTGGGCTAGGGTCGTACAATTTTCGACCCCCGCCAGTTTTTTGAGAAAAACAACTTAAGCAACTGATAAGAATAGTAAAAATATTGGTTTGCCGGGATTGTTGGCGTGTGCAATCCGGGGTTTGAGCACATCACTTTCCACACTTTGTAAACAATCGGCAGGTTCAGGTGGTCTGGTGTCTGAAAATCTGCGACACTTTCCGAAATCGGCATCAAGCCGAACGACAGAGCAGGACCCACAATGCGATCGGCTTTCACCTTAGCGCTGGCCAGCCTTTTTTTCGTAGCATCTTTCGGTGCTTCGATGGCTCAGGTCGCGCAGGCCGGAGGCGACTTTACGTTCCGAAGCGTGAAGCCGCCCCAGCCCGGTGAAAAGCGCAGACTTGTCCAGATCGATCCGGAGGCAGAGGTTTTCCGGATCACGCCAGGCGATACGCCGCGTCGACCGGGCGATCCGCGTCCAGCTGCAGCGTTTGTTGTGCCAGAGGTGCCGCAAACGCCAGTGAACGATGACATGTCATGGTATTGGGATGCCGTTTCGCCGCGCCTTGGGGAAAACCCGGGGCTGAGGTTCCAGCAGGCGGTCGACATGGTCGGGCGCGGCGGCAGCCGGATCAGCGCACCACGGCTGCAAACGCTTCGCACGATTGCCGAGCGTCACGGGATCGAGATCCTGACCGGGACGCTGGGCACCAATGTCTCGCCCGCCTTGGTCCTTTCGGTCATTGCTGTTGAAAGCGCGGGGCGCGTCGATGCCGTCAGTCACGCAGGCGCCGAAGGTCTGATGCAGCTTATGCCGGCCACGGCGCGGCGCTTTGGTGTGGCTGATAGCATGGTGTCGGCAGACAATATTCGCGGTGGTGCCACCTACCTTGACTGGCTGCTGAAGGAATTCGGCGGTGACCCGGTCATGGCGCTGGCCGGTTATAATGCGGGCGAAGGGGCCGTCACCCGTCACGGTGGTGTGCCGCCTTACAGCGAAACCCGCGCCTATGTTCCAAAAGTCCTTGCGGCGTGGCAAATGGCCAAGACGCTTTGCGTGACGCCACCGGAGCTGGTGACCGATGGTTGCGTCTTTGGCGGTGGCGTCCTTTCGGCA
>CAZMKY010000251.1:0-1906 GCA_964566835.1 uncultured Rhodobacterales bacterium | reverse complement strand
CGGAATCAAAGTGGTTCTGATCTGTCCGGGGCCGATCAAGACAAACTTCCGGCAGAACGCCATTCCGCACTTTGAAAGATGGGTTGATTGGGAAGCCTCCGCCCGCGCGGACGAGTACAGGGAAACGCTGCTGGACCAGTTGCACAAAGGGTCAACTGGCAACCCGCATCAACTGCCGCCGCGCGCCGTGACCGATACACTGAAACTGGCGCTTGGTGCGCCCGCCCCCAAGGCCCGCTACATGGTCACAAAACCAGCGATCTGGGCGTGGTATGCGCGCCGTCTTCTGCCAACTCCGCTGCTTGACCGGGTGTTGAAACGGTTCTGAGTGGTCAGACGCGCGACCGGCCCTAGGTCGCGGAAGGAACAAGGGAACAAGACATCATGGCTGACGATCCACTTTTTATTCTGGCGGCACTTGCCTGCCTTATCGTGGTTGGCATCCTGCTGACAGGCGTCGGCGGTTTTGCAAAAGGCGGCGACTTCAACAAGAAGCACGCCAACCGCATCATGCGCTGGCGCATTATTGCGCAGTTTGTCGCCGTGATCCTGATCCTGCTTTTCGTCACATTGCGCGGCACCGGAGGCTGACATGGTCGTATTGAACAAAATCTATACCAAGACCGGCGACGCTGGCGAAACCGCTCTGGGAAACGGCGCGCGGGTGGCCAAGCATTCCATGCGCGTGACGGCCTATGGGACGGTCGATGAACTGAATGCCATGGTCGGACTGGCCCGCCTTGATGCAGGCGATCTGGATACCGCTCTCTCTACCATCCAGAACGACCTTTTTGACCTTGGCGCAGACCTCTGCCGCCCGGACATGGAGCAGGACGCCGAAGCGGAATACCCGCCGCTGCGCATGACGCCTGCGCAGACTGAACGCCTTGAGGCCGAGATCGACCAGATGATCGGCAAGCTGGAGCCGCTTCGGTCCTTTATCCTGCCCGCGGGGTCGCCGTTGGCGACACGGCTTCATGTCTGCCGCACCGTTGCGCGCCGGGCCGAACGCCTGACGGTGGAACTGGCCACGATGGAAGCTGTCAACGAAGCGGCCGTAAAGTATCTCAACCGTTTGTCGGACTGGTTCTTCGTGGCCGCCCGCGTTGCCAACGACAACGGCCGTGCAGACGTTCTTTGGGTGCCGGGCGCCAACAGGGAGTGACGTTAAGTCACCCCCAGCCTGCGAATCCTGAAAGAACGCGGTGCTTTCTCCCGCGTGAATCGGAAAATTCATAAGAAACGCGGCGTCGATTGGCCCTGCCGCGTCGATTTTGCACTGTTTTGTGTTTTCCGCCTTCGATAGACGTTTGCGCGACAAGCTAAGGAGTTGCGCAGATGAAGGTCCTCGTACCGGTCAAGCGCGTGATCGATTACAACGTGAAAGTTCGTGTGAAAGCGGACGGATCGGGCGTCGATCTCGCCAACGTAAAAATGTCGATGAACCCCTTCGACGAAATCGCTGTCGAAGAAGCGATCCGCCTGAAGGAAGCCGGGAAAGCTGACGAGGTGATCGCTGTGTCGATCGGCGTCAAGCAAAGCCAGGAAACGCTGCGCACCGCGCTGGCGATGGGCGCAGACCGTGCGATCCTCGTCGTTGCTGCCGATGATGTGCACACCGACATTGAGCCCCTGGCCGTTGCCAAGATCCTCAAGGCGATCTGCGACGAAGAGCAGCCGGGCCTCATCCTCTGCGGCAAGCAGGCCATCGACAACGACATGAACGCGACCGGCCAGATGCTGGCAGCCCTTACCGGCTGGAGCCAGGCCACCTTCGCGAACAACGTCGAAATCGAAGGCGACCATGCTGTCGTCACGCGGGAAGTCGACGGCGGTCTGCAGACTGTGAAAGTCACGATGCCGACGATCATTTCGACGGACCTGCGTCTGAACGAACCGCGTTATG
>CAZMKY010000250.1:0-1517 GCA_964566835.1 uncultured Rhodobacterales bacterium | reverse complement strand
ACACGCCTACATGCTGCGTGTTGCGATCCCTTACGGCACGCTCGACAGCGCCAAGATGCGCCAGTTGGCCTACCTGGCCGAGCGCTGGGACAAAGGCTATGGCCACTTCACGACGCGCCAGAACATTCAATACAACTGGCCGAAGCTGCAGGATGTGCCGGATATGCTGGATGCGCTGGCCGATGTGGGCATGCATGCCATCCAGACCAGCGGCAACACCATTCGGAACGTGACAGCAGACCATTTCGCCGGGGCCGCCGCGGACGAAATCGAAGATCCGCGCCCCGTGGCCGAACTGTTGCGCCAGTGGTCGACCGATCACCCGGAATTCCAGTTCCTGCCCCGGAAGTTCAAGATTGCCGTCACCGGCAGCCCACACGACCGCGCCGTCACCAAGGCGCATGACATCGGGCTGAGAATGGTTCGGAACGAAGCCGGTGAGCCCGGTTTCGAAGTCATCGTCGGCGGCGGTCTGGGCCGGACACCGATGGTGGGCAAGGTTCTGCGGGCGTTCCTGCCGAAGGAAGATTTGCTGCCTTACTGCGAGGCGATCGTCAGCGTCTACAACTTGCTGGGTCGTCGCGACAACAAGTACAAGGCGCGCATCAAGATCACCGTGGCCGAGAACGGGTTGGACACCATCCGCGACCTTGTCGAAGACCGGTTCGCCCTGATCCGCCCGACCTTCAGCGGTGTCGATCAGGAATTGCTAGCTGGCATCGAAGCGGAGTTTCAGCCCCCGGCCTTCCGCGATGCGGCAACGGATGGCTATGAGGCCGCGCGCCTTGCCAACCCTGCATTCCGGTCCTGGACGGACACCAACCTGTCCGACCACCGCGCACCGGGCTATGCCATCGTCTCGATCTCTCTCAAATCGCACGGCGCGACGCCGGGCGATGCCTCGGCGGAGCAGATGCGTGTCCTGGCAGACCTTGCCGAGGCGTTCGGACATGATGAACTGCGTATCAGCCACGAGCAGAACGTGATCCTGCCGCATGTCCACAAATCCGACCTTCCTGCGGTCTATGCCAAGCTTCGGGAACACGGGCTTGCGACGGCGAACATCGGCCTGATCTCGGACATCATCGCCTGCCCGGGCATGGACTACTGCGCGCTGGCCACGGCCCGCTCGATCCCGATTGCGCAGGAAATCGCGACCCGGTTTGATGAACTGAAGCTGGAACACGAGATTGGTGAGCTGAAGATCAAGATCTCGGGCTGCATCAACGCATGTGGTCACCACCACGTGGGGCATATCGGCATTCTGGGGCTGGATCGCGCGGGCGTTGAAAACTACCAGATCACTCTGGGCGGCGACGGCACCGAGACAGCGGCCGTGGGCGACCGCACGGGTCCGGGCTTTGCCTATAGTGAAATCGTGCCCGCCGTAGAGCGCATCGTCGACACCTATCTGAACCAGCGGGAGAGCGCCGAAGAAACTTTCCTGGAGACCTATCGCCGAGTTGGCATGGCTCCGTTTAAGGCAGCCCTCTACCCCGAGGCTCGGGCGAATGCCG
>CAZMKY010000249.1:0-10426 GCA_964566835.1 uncultured Rhodobacterales bacterium | reverse complement strand
GGCATTGCCAGCGATGGTGTTGGGATCGGTCAGATCCGACCGCAGCCCGGACAGGACTTGCCCGCGGACACGGTCGATGGCGGCCTGATCGAATCGTGGCTCCGTTAGCGCGAGCTTCAAGAGAGCGACGGCCTCCTCGCGGTTTTCATTCAGGAAGCGGGCAGACACGCTAAGAGAATCGTCGAAAACCTCAAACGAATAACTCGCCGCGAGATCATCTCGTGCTTCGGCGAACGCGCGCGAATCCAACGCGCCCGCGCCTTCTTCAATCAGACCCGTCATCAGATAAGTGGCGCCTCGCTTGCCGGCCTCGTCCAAGGAAGAGCCGCCCAGAAACCGGATCTCCAATGCGACAAATGGGATGCTGTTTTCTTCGACCAGCCAGGCCTCAATACCACCGTCCGAGGTGACTTCCTGAATCTCGACGGCGGCACGCGCAGGGGCCGTAAGTGCAAGTGCGACACCGAGGACAAGAAAGATCCGCATGATCATTGGCTGACCTCCTCTGATCCGTTGCGTGCAAAACCTGTAACCGCGTTCTTGCGGTCAAAGACACGCGCCGCTGCCGCCATGATGTCGTCAGCCGTCACGGCCTCAACAATATCGGGCCAAGCCTGCACATCCTCCACAGTCAAACCGGATGTCAGGGCCGTTCCATACTGCCGGGCCAGCCCGGCCACGTTGTCTTCGCCATAGATACGCGCCGCGCGAATTTGCATCTTGATGCGGTCAAGCTGCGCCTGATCCACACCTTCTTCCATGAATTCGGCAATGGCTTGATCCAGATGAACCTCTGCATCTTCAAGCGTGCCGCCCGCGACCGGGACAATGGCCAGACCAAAGGTCGTATCGTCCAGCGAAACACCTGAGTAGAACGCCGTCGTATAGATCGAAACCGGGTTCTCGAATTGCAGCTTCTTGGCTAGCACCGAGGTCTGGCCCGAGCCACCTAGGACTTCGGACAGAAGCATAAGCGCCGCGGCTTCTTCCTGTGCGCCCGGGTCACGTTCCGGCGCCAGGTATGTGCGAATGACATAAGGTTGGCCGAGCCGAGGGTCGGAATATTCCAACCGTCGTTCAGCAAGATGCGGCGGCTCGTCCACACGATCCCGCGGTAGAATGGCAGGGTTGGCTGGGATCGGGCCATAATGCGTCTCTGCAAGCGTTCTGACCTCTTCCGGGGTCACATCGCCCGCGACGATCAGGATTGCATTGTTTGGCGCGTAGTGCGCTTCATAGAAGGCCTGCGCATCTTCAAGGGACAGTGCTTCGGCTTCGTGCTTCCAGCCGATGACCGGCGTCCCGTATGGGTGATGCAAGTATTGCGCCGCGCGGCGCTGTTCGTTGAAAAGCGCGCCAGCGTCATTCTCGATCCGTTGGTTCCGCTCTTCAATCACGACATCCCGTTCCGTCGCGATGTCCTCTTCGACCAAGGCCAAACCGTCCATTCGGCTGGCCTCCATCTGCATCATCAGATCCAGCCGATCTGCCGCCACACGCTGGAAGTAGCCTGTGTAGTCGTAAGAGGTGAAGGCGTTGTCACTGCCGCCATTCAGCGCCACGGTTTCGGAAAACTCGCCCGAGGCAAGTTCATCAGTTGCTTTGAACATGAGGTGTTCAAGGAAGTGTGCGATGCCAGACTTTCCGGCCGGTTCATCGGCGGATCCGACGCGGTACCACATCATATGAGTGACGGCCGGTGCGCGGTGATCTTCCAGAACGACGACTTCAAGACCATTCGGAAGCTCGAAGTTGGCCACTTCGGCAGCAAAGGCCGGCCCTGCCGCCAAGAGCGCTGGCACGGCGGCTGTAATCCATCTGTTCATGAGTGCCTCATAATAGGGGACAACATGTCAGAGAATTGAGCGCGAAAGCATCGCGCTTCAAGGCGTCTGACAGGGTTGTTATGCGAGCGGTCGATTATTCTTCGACGTCAGGGTTTGGTGGCGCAGCTGCCGTCGGCACGCCAGCACGACGGAACCGCTCCAACTCGGCGTATTGATCCAGTTCGAACGGTTCATACGCATCGAAGTAAACGTTGACTGAGAAAAGACGCTCCAGCAAACGCCCGTCGTTCTGACGCCGGTATTCCAGATCGAATGCAGCCAGTTCCTCGCGGATATTAGGCGACACACCAAACCGTGACGCGTAAGTCACGATGGTTGGCTCCACACCGCCACGCTTGACGGCCGCTTCCGTCCCGCCCAGCGCGACGGCGATATCCACTTCCGGTTCGACATCCGCCAGATTGGTGCCGCCGGGCGTTGGTTCCGGCAACTCCAGCGTCGCGATGTCTTCGGGTATCACCAAAGGCTCATTCGGCATGATCGCGAACTCGTCCGGGCCTGCCGAACGCGGCTGCGAGATATTCAGCAAGTTGGGCTCGGCCGGGCTACAGGCAGCGACCAACAAGGCAAGGCAGAGGAAAGTTGGCGTTCTCATAGCCTTACCCCTAGCGCATCTCATCGGGCGCGTCACCGGTCTTGGGGCCATCGCCATAAAAGATGATAAGCCCGAACGCCCCGATGAAAATCGCGATGTCCGCGACATTGAACGAATACGGGTTCTCAAAGCCGCAACAGGACATGTTCAGAAAATCTGCAACCGCCCCGTAAACCAACCGATCAATGACGTTGCCAATCGCGCCGCCAACCACAAAACCAGCCGAGATCTGGACCATTCGCGACGGCTTCTCATGCCACATCCAGCTGGTCAGCCATCCTGTGATGGCCAGTGCGATCGCGATCAGCACCCAACGCATCGCATCGCCCAAACCAGAGAACAGCCCAAAGTTGATCCCCTCGTTCCACGCCATTTGCAGGACAAGAAACGGCGGAAAGACTTCGACATATCCTCGCGATTTCAGATCAAGGTATTCAACGATGAACACCTTCGTGGCCTGATCCAGCACGAGGATGACGAAGGCCGTCCAGAGGAAAGGGCGCAGACCAGCCATCAGTGACGGAAATGCCGTTGTCCGGTGAAGACCATCGCCAACCCGGCCTCGTCCGCCGCTGCGATGACTTCGTCATCGCGACGCGATCCGCCCGGCTGAATGATGGCCGTCGCACCCGCTTCCGCCGCAGCCAAAAGACCGTCGGCAAAAGGGAAGAAGGCGTCAGACGCCACAACGGACCCAATCGCCGGGCTTTGAACGCTGCCCAAGGCTTCGCCCATCCGGCCCGCCTTCAAGGCCGCGATGGTTGAACTGTCGACACGACTCATCTGCCCTGCGCCAATACCGACTGTCTGTTGACCTTTCGCATAGACGATAGCGTTCGACTTCACGTGTTTTGCGACACGCCATGCAAAAAGCAGATCTGCGATCTGGTCATCCGTCGGCGCCAGTTTGGTGACAACCTTCAGGTCTTCTGCGCCAAGGCGACCAATATCGCGATCTTGAACCAGCCAGCCGCCCCCCACTTGGCGCACAGCCAGACCGCCTTCGGTCGGGTCTGCCAAAGCATCCGTCGTCAAAAGGCGCAGGTTCTGCTTGGCCGCAAAGACCTGCCGTGCCTCTTCACTTGCACCCGGTGCAATAACGACTTCGGTGAAGATCTGCGTGATGGCTTCTGCAGTGTCTGCGTCAAGTGGCCCGTTCAATGCAACGATGCCCCCAAAAGCCGACGTCCGGTCACAGTCGAAAGCGCGCTGAAACGCGTCAGCCATGGTCGACCCGGTTGCGACGCCACAAGGGTTGGCATGCTTGATGATGGCGCAAGCCGGACCTTCGCCCGCGAATTCCGAAACGAGCTGAAACGCGGCATCAGTGTCATTGATATTGTTGTAGCTCAGTTCCTTGCCTTGATGCTGAAGCGCCGTCGCCAGACCCGGGGCACCGGATCCGTCCGCGTAGAAGGCTGCGCCCTGATGGGGGTTTTCGCCATAACGCAAGGTTTGCTTCAGACGACCAGCGAAGTTCCGGCGCCGGGGCGACGGCTCTGCGATGGCATTCGCCATCCAAGTGGAGATCGCAGCGTCGTAGGCCGATGTGCGGGCGTAGGCTTGCATGGCCAAGCGCTTGCGCAACTCCAACGGAAGAGAGCCTACATTGATGTGCAGCGACCCGGTGACCGCAGCGTAGTCTTCCACATCCGTAACAACGGCAACAAAGGCGTGGTTCTTGGCCGCCGCACGGATCATTGCCGGGCCGCCAATGTCGATATTCTCGACCGCCTCATTATAATCCGCGCCTCGCGCAACCGTTTCTTCAAATGGATAGAGGTTCACGACAAGCAGGTCGATTTCCCCGATCCCATGCTCTTCCATTGCTGCAACATGGTCGGCGTCGTCGCGAAGCGCCAGAAGCCCGCCGTGAACGCCGGGATGCAGCGTCTTCACACGACCATCCATCATCTCTGGAAAGCCGGTCACGTCTGACACGTCGCGCACGTCCAGCCCGGCTTCGCGCAGCGCCTTGGCCGTCCCACCGGTCGAGATCAATTCGATCCCGTGGCCAGCCAGCGTTGTTGCAAAAGGGATAAGCCCCGTCTTGTCCGAAACCGAAATGAGCGCCCGTTTGACCGCTACCAGATCCTGCATGTCGTTAGTCCTGCCGTTCTCAATCCACCGCCAGCAGATCTTCCATCTCATAGTCGCGCACCGCCGACGGCGTGTCTTGCGCCTTTGACAAGGACCAGCTGACGCGCGTGGCATACTCCCGTGCGGCGCCAGATAGAACGACTTGTTTTGTCGCGCGCGGCGAAAGTCGTGATTTTTCCAGATAAACAGAGCTGTCGAGCGCCATTTCGACCGGACCTTCGGCTCTCAGAATCCAAATCTCACCGCTTTTGAGCGCCATCGAAACGGCAGAGCCGCCCATATCGAGCGTCGCGTCGACGTCCGGGTGCAAATGGAATCGAATGGCGAAGGCGATCCCTTTCCCGTCAGAGCGCGCCATGGCGACATCAAACCGCCGCTCCGCCGCGCGTTCCAGAGACAGAAGCGCGTCCTCGCCCCTAAGGCCGCGCCCATCGAAGCCCAGATGCATTGTGCGAACATGCGTCAATCCGTGGGACGGGACGTAGCCATCATGGCCAACAATAAGACGGGTGCCGCCCTCGACCTCATGCCGATCAAAGCGCACTTCGCGCGGCGCATCGACCAAAAGCTCTGCTTTCCGGCCTGAAACCATGCTGCCGGTGCCCAGCCGCGACGACGAATAGCCGTCAATACCAAGCGTCGAATGCGAAGGCGTTGCCCGCCCTGCCCTGCGCCAGCTTTTCCCGAAGGTCGCGCCGGACCCGCAATTCACGATCAGGGGGCGTCGACCGGACGTGAGCTCAAACGCAAGTGTCGATGCATGTGCGTTGGCTGAAACAGGCGTGTTTGGCGGGGTCGCGGCATCCACGATGATGGACGTGCGCCCATGGGAGAGACGCGCAAACCCCATGGCCAACCCGTCGCTGGCGCGCGCGCGCACGCCAGAAGTGGCCAGCGACCGGTCAAGCCGCCCTTCAAGCCCGCGACCGCCACCGTGAAACCGGGCCAGACCGCCATCCGAGTGGCGAAGCGACCTCAGGACAGGCGCCACCGTTTCAATCGCCTGTTGATGCGCGGCTCCGGGCGTGCGGCCTTCGTCCTGCAATGCGGCGGACGCCCAGTTGAGCAACGTGAAAATTTCCAACAACTCTTCCGGGTTTCGCGTCGACAAACCGCCGTCATCGTCAATCCGCGCGGCGCATTCCTTGGCCAATGCCCGTGTAGCCCGGCCAACATGCCGGTCCATCCCGGACAGCGCGAGGCCCGCGTAGATCAAGCCCGTCAGCGCCTCGAAGCGCGGCAACCCGGGGGATGCTGCCTTCCAGCGACGGCTGAGGAAGATCGTCTGAGATGCAAGAGATCGGAAGTACGCCTCGCTCACATCGCTTTCCTGCCCGTTCAAGAGCAGGATAGCGTGATTGATCCATCGGATCAGCCTGCGCCCCGTGAGATCCGGCGTCCAGCCCGGCCCTTGCCCGCGACCATATCGAACCACCCAGTCATGGGTCCACTTTTGCGCCCGCTTGACCGCATGAACGTCGCCGACTGCTGCCAGATCATCGAGCCACGTGAACCCGTGCAGTTCGGCCTCAAAGCCTTCGTCCGGCATCGGCAGATCCCAGATTTCGCTTTGCGGGGCTTCGACAAGGAAACCGGCGAACAGGAAGTTTCCGGCCGTCAACTGGCGTCCGCGAGCGAAGGATCCGATGGTCCTTGGTTCAGGTTGGCTGGTGAAGGCCGTCGCAGGTCGCGCATAGGCCGCCCAGCGCGCATGCGCTCGGTTCCACCAACGCGTTTTTCGCGCCGACCAGCTGTCGTCTTCGGACACGCCCTACCCTGCCTCGTCTCTCAAACATCGAAGCTCCGAAGATAAGGCTATCCCTGAAGTGAGGCCGCTGTCACCCGTCGTCTGCAGGATCGGCGGATTTCCGATAGGCTGCGATATGAAAGCCATCAAGCCCGCCAAGTTCGGACCAATGGTCAGGACGAATGCGCAGCGTGCCGGGATCAGCATGCCAGACGTCAATTGCCACAACTTCGAGCAGGTCTTCCGCAGGTGATAATGTCGGATGTTCGTTCAGGGTGCGGCTGTGCTGCGCTTCGCCCTCGGCTGGCAACAGCGAACAGGTGCAGACAACCAGCCGACCACCCGGTTTCAAAAGCGAGACCGCTTTGTCGATCAGTTTGGATTGCAGGGGAACCAAAGGTGCAAGCGTTTCTTCGGATTTGGCAAAGGCCAGATCGGGGTGCCGCCTTAACGTACCTGTCGCGCTGCAAGGTGCATCCAATAGGATCGCGTCGAATGGAGCTGCCTCGTAGTCCAACGCATCCGAAACAACGCAGTTCGCCTGAAGTTGCGTCCGTGCAAGGTTTTCGCGAACTGTCGCCATGCGCCCTTCAGAGATATCAAGCGCGACGACGTCCGCCCCAGTGGCCGCAAGCTGCATCGTCTTTCCGCCGGGCGCAGCACAAAGATCCAGCACTCGCTCCCCGGGTTTGGCGGCAAGCAGCTGCGCGGGAAGAGCAGCTGCAGCATCCTGCACCCACCAGTCCCCGTCATCGAACCCCGGAAGGGCGGAAATCTGAACGCCCGCGTCTATCCGGACGGAACCGGTTGGCAATAGCCTTCCGCCAACACGCTCTGCCAATGCGGCGCCATCGCCGTTCTTCGGGGTCAGATCTGTGGGCGCGCCAGAGACCTGTAAACGCTCCATCGCGATCACTGCCTCTTTGCCCCAAGCCGCGATCAACGGCTTTCTCAGCCACTTCGGCAGCGTCGGGATCGGCAAATCGTCCCAGGACGTGCCCTTGCGAAGTACATTGCGCAAGACTGCGTTCACCAATCCGCCTTTGGACTTTCCGGCAATTGTCACCGCCGCGTTAACCGCCGCATGGGGTGGTGCTTGATCCACATGGATTTCAACCAAGGCCAGCCGAAATGCGTTCATGACCGGGTCTTCGGGCTTTAGCCTCAGGAACGGGCCAAGCAAGCGGTCGGCCCGCTGCGCCCAGCGCAGTCCATTCGTAGCAAGCCGTTGTGCACGGGCACGCTCTGCCGGCGGCAAATCGGCAACCGCCTTTGGCAAAGCTTCAGACAAAAGCCGACCTTCTTCGGTCACAGCAGTCATCAGATCCACGGCCGTTCTTCGGGCGGCATCTCCGGGCTGTGTCATTCGGTCCCTCGTCCTTGGCTGGGCAAGCGCCGGTCGTTATATCACCTTAAGTCCACCGACAAGCTCCGGATCGATTATGACCGACACACCCGAACAAGACCTGCCCCCTGCCGCACAACGCGCATTGGCCGAAGCCGAAGCGCGCCGGAAAGCGGCGAAAGAGTTGGAGTTGCAGCCCGAACTTGGTGGTCGCGACGGACCAGAGCCCGTGCGCTATGGCGACTGGGAAAAGAAAGGTCTGGCCGTCGATTTTTGACCCTGCCGCTTTGCCCTGATCAGTCCAGCTTGAGGTTCGCGGACATGCCCGCGCCCTGATCCGCTGTGAAACGCATCGTCTCACCGTTGATCTCAACCGTCTGACAGTTGGGACCCAGATCACGGCTTCCATAGTAGAGGTCGCGGCAGAAGTAACCGTTGCTCCAACGCCATTGGCCGGTCACATCCTGTCCAAAAGCACGACCTTGAATAGCACCGTTTTCACTCACCTGAAGCGTAATGCCGAAGCGCTTCAAGTCGCGGTCGCTGACAAGATCGACAAAGGTGTCGCGATCTTCCACGCGTTCGAAGGCGGCGGCCCCTATGGGCAACGCCATCGCACATGCAGTCAAAACCAAGAAACGTGTCATCATCCTGCCCCCCTGATTGGGTTCTCGAACAATCTACGCATTGGCCCGGCCTTCGGTTCACTTCACAAACCGATTTTTTCGAACAGAAGGTCAGAGCCCCAGCACGTCAAACATATCATAATGCCCCGGCTTTTGCGACTGGCCCCATAGCGCGGCTTTGAGAGCCCCGCGTGCGAAGATTTCGCGGTCCGTCGCAAGGTGCCTCAAGACGATCCGTTCGCCGTCTGCCGCAAAGATCACGTCGTGTTCACCGACCACGTCGCCACCCCGGATCGCGGTAAAGCCGATATCACCACGTGTCCGCGCCCCCGTGATGCCATCGCGACCACGGTCCGATACATCGTTCAGGTCGACACCGCGCCCGTCGGCAGCCGCTTGCCCAAGCATCAGCGCTGTACCCGATGGCGCGTCGACCTTGTATCGGTGATGCGCCTCCACAATCTCGATGTCGAAGTCCGCATCAAGCGCCTCGGACACCATTCGCGTCAACTTGACCATCAAGTTAACGCCAAGGCTCATGTTTCCGGCGCGCACCACGACGGCATGCCGGGCAGCCGCATCGATCTTCGCGATATCTTCGTCAGTCAGGCCAGTCGTGCCGATGACGTGAACGGCACGGGCTTGCGCCGCCACTTCCGCCAACGCCACAGTTGCCGCAGGAGATGTGAAATCGATCACGCCCTGCGCCGTCCGGCACGTTTCCCACGGGTCATCGGAAACGACGACCCCGTTGGCTGCACCCCCCATGGCAACGCCCAGATCTTGCCCGATCCATTCATGTCCCGAACGCTCCAAGGCGCCGACAACGCGGGCCTTGTCGCTGGCGCCGATCGTTTCCACCAACATCTGTCCCATGCGTCCTGAAACGCCTGAAATCACCAATCCGGGTATGTCTGTCATGACCAGTCCTCCGCCGTCGTGGTCTCTTATATCGGGCACATGCCTTTGCAAAGCGCTGCCTTGCGGCGGCGGACACAAAGGCCTAGATCAGCCTCAATGGCAAAGAACCGCTTCTCAGATGGCCCCGGGCCTTCACAAAGACAGCTCCGCGTTGCGGAACTGATCCGCAGACGGCTGTCCGCCGTTTTGGGTCAGGGTGAAATCCACGACCCTGATCTGAATTCGATGTCGATCACCGTGGGTGAAGTGCGGACGTCGCCGGACCTGAAGATCGCAACCGCCTTTGTCCTTCCGCTTGGTGGACGCGATGCGGATGCCGCCTTGGCCGCCCTCAAGCGCAACAAGGCAGAGGTGCGCCGTGCAGTTTCGCGTGGACTGTCGTTGAAGTTTGCCCCTGAAATCCGGTTTGTTCTGGACGAGACCTACGATCGGCTGGACGATACCCGCCGCATGTTCTCGCAAGATGATGTCCGCCGCGACTTGGATAACGACTAGCCTCGCGCTGCTTCTTGGCAGCGCAGCAGCGGCCTGCGAAACCCTCGTATTTGACGACACGCCCTTCACGGTCTGCGAGTCTGATCCAAGCGAACAGCCTTCGCGGCTCTGGCTGAACGATGCAGGCGATAAGCGGATCGGCACTTTTGGGCGTTTGCAGGATCTGGTCAGTTCAGAGGGGCAAAGCCTCGTCTGGGCGATGAACGCGGGCATGTATCATCCCGACCGACGACCCGTTGGTCTCTATGTCGAAGACGGCACAACCCAGACGCCCATCGTGACCCGGGAAGGTCCCGGCAATTTCGGGATGCTGCCGAACGGCGTTCTCTGTCTGTCGGAGAACGACTCGGCCATTGTCGAAAGTCGCACTTTTGAGGAAAGCGGCCAATCATGCCGGTTCGCGACGCAGTCCGGTCCAATGCTTGTGATCGCTGGTGCCCTCCACCCCCGGATCATTCCCGGTGGAACGTCCAAGAATATTCGCAACGGCGTGGGTGTGCGGGCCGACGGCACACTTGTGGCCGCCATTGCCGACAGGCCTGTCAACTTTGATACCTTCGCGCGACTGTTCCGCGACGAATTGAAAACGCCGAATGCGCTATATCTCGATGGTCGCATCTCTCGTCTCTATTCACGCGAACTCGACCGCTCCGACGCCGGCTTTCCGATGGGCCCGATCCTTGGCGTGGTCGCGCCTGCCGATTGACGAAACAGCGTCGTCACGCTACCTGACCGCCCTTTCTGATCCCC
>CAZMKY010000248.1:0-6648 GCA_964566835.1 uncultured Rhodobacterales bacterium | reverse complement strand
GCACCAGCACGTACGAGATCGGCCCTGCCGCGCCATCCAAGTGCAAATCCCAGTGAATCAAGCAGAATGGATTTTCCGGCCCCGGTTTCACCCGTCAAAGCGTTCAGACCCGGCTGAAAGTTCAATTCCAGCCGGTCGATGATCAGGATGTCCCGGATGTCGAGACTGCTCAGCATGGTGTCGGGATCAGATCCATTCGCCGCGGATCACCTGTCGGTAAATCGCGGACAGCCAGCTTTCGCCAGCCGGTTCTACGGGAAGGCCTTCTCCGGTCAGCAAGGCAAAACTGTCCTGATACCAGTCCGTCGACTGATAGTTCACGCCGAGAATCGCGCCAGCAGTCTGTGCCTCGTCAGTAAGCCCAAGCGAAAGATAGGCCTCTACCAGTCGATGCAACGCCTCTGGCGTCTGGGTTGTCGTTTGGAAATCCTCCACGACGACACGGAAGCGGTTGATCGCAGCGAGATAGTGCCCGCGACGCAGATAGTAGCGACCGATCTCCATCTCTTTGCCGGCAAGGTGGTTGAAGGCCAGATCAAACTTCAGAATGGCCGACCGCGCATAGTCGCTATCGGGATAGCGCTCAATGACATCGCGAAGTGCTTGAAGCGCTTGGAAGGTCAGTCCCTGGTCCCGGCCTACGTCATCAATCTGATCGTAGTAGCTCAGCGCCAGAAGATATTGTGCATAAGGCGCGTCATTGTCGGCAGGATAGGTCTGCAAGAACCGCTGCGCGGCGCCCCGGCTGCTCTCATAGTCGCGATCACTGTGGTAAGAGAAAGCCTGCATGATCAACGCACGACGTGCCCAGTCCGAGAACGGGTAGAGACGTTCAACCTCGCCGAAATAGCGGGCAGCTTCATCAGGGTTCCGGCTTTCCAGCTCGAATTCCGCGCGGCGATAGATTTCCTCGGCCGAGAACGAATCGAGCGGCGGCTCCCGATTGGACGAGCCGCAGGCAGACAGCGCCATAAGGACGACAAGTAGGCCTGCAGTAAGTGTGCGCATGCGCAACCGATCTGTCATAGGAGTTCCGTCAAAGCCCCGTTTCCATCGGTCCTAGCACAGCTAAGCCACGGGGCAAACGCCCAGAATTGGCTTAGGCCGCAACCCGTGGCACATCGGCGCGGCTGATCCCGACACCCGGAAGGCGCGCGGCGGTCGCGTCATCACAGATCACCATGCGGAAGGCTTCCGGATCTGCGAAAAGCGCACGCAGAAGATGATTGGTCAAAGCATGGCCCGCGCGGTCACCTTCGTAGTGGCCCAGAAGCGGCGCCCCTGCCAGAAGCAGGTCGCCCAGCGCATCCAGCATCTTGTGACGAACGGCTTCGTCCACGTGGCGGAAACCACCCGGCGAAAGAACATCGGCGCCGTCGACAACAACGGCGTTTTCCAACGTGCCACCCAAGGCCAGCCCGCGTTCGCGCATGGCGTCGACGTCTTGCTGACGGCAGAAGGTTCGGCTGTCGCAAAGCTCGCGCACAAAGGCACCATTCGACAGATCGATGTGACGTTCCTGACGCCCGATCGCCTTTTCGTCGAAGTCGATGGTGAAAGACATGTGATAGCCTTCGGAAGGCACCAGACGCGCGGTCGCGTCACCGCGGCGTACTTCGACCGGCTTCAGGATCTCGATCGCACGCGACGGCGCTTCGAGCCGCATCAGGCCGCGCGCAAGAATTCCGGACACGAACGGGGCCGCGCTGCCGTCAAGGATCGGGACTTCCGGGCCGTCGATTTCGATGAGAACATTATTCAGCCCGGTGCCTGCAACAGCGGCCATGATGTGTTCGATCGTGGACACTTCGACGCCGTCGGCATTCGATATCTTTGTGCAAAGTTCAGAGGCGACGACATTGTCCCAACGTGCGGCAATCATCGTGTCGCCGTCACGGACATCCGTACGACGGAACCAGATACCATACTCCGCCGAGGCCGGCAGAAGGCGCATGCGCACAAGACGGCCGGAATGCAATCCCGTGCCGGTAAACGTGACCGATGTCTTTAGCGTTGTTTGCAACTGTCTCACCCGAAAGTAACGCCGGACCCGTCCCATCGTTCCGGCATGGCTGAGTTAGGCACAGGGGCGCCAACCCACAACTCAATCATTGTAACAGTCTGAAACATGCGATTTTCACCATGCGCAACAAACCGCCCGCCTTCACGAAAGCGTAAGTTTAACAGGGCGTTAAAACACAAAAAGGCCGGCGGATGCCGGCCTTTCCGATCCAAATTGTGAGGCGCTTTAGTTTGCCTGACGACGCAGGAAAGCTGGAATTTCGATCCGTTCCTGCTCTGCTGCGGCCTCGCTGTCATATTCCTCGCGCTGGACTGGCGGCTGTTGGCGCGCCGCCTGCGGGCGTCCCGCAGCGGCTTCCGCCCCACCCGACATGCGGTTGATCAAGGAGTTGATGCCAAAGCGCGGGCGCTCCTCAGTGGCCGCGGGTTTCTCCTGCGGAGCACCGTAAGGCTGAGCTGCGCCGGGCTCCCGACCTGAAAGCGATCCCGGTGCGCGGCCAAGTGCGCGCTCCAACCGGGCAAGCGCTTCCGGCGTCGGCGTACCGGCTGGTGCGCGACCCGATGCGGCCGCTGGCGGCACGAAATTAACGTCCTGAGCGGGCTGTTCAGCTTCGGGGCGATAGGCCGGTGCCGGCAACCCATCATCACCCATCTCAACAACGGCTTCCGTCTCTTCCAATTCGCCGAAAAGCATCGGCTCTTCTTCGGTCGAGGCGATCGTTGCCGGTGCCGCTTCTGCAACAACGGGCTCGGCTGCAACTGGGGCCTCAATCGTCGGCTCTGGCATTGGCGTTGGCGCTGCAGCAACGGTGCGACGCGGCTGCGGCGGCGTTGCGGCCTGCGCTACTGCGTCGATACCCGTGGCAACGACGCTGACGCGCATGCGGCCTTCCATGTCGGTGTCCATCGTGGAGCCTACGATGATGTTGGCGTCTGCATCGACCTCTTCACGGATGCGGTTCGCAGCTTCGTCGAGTTCGAAGAGCGTCAGATCATAGCCACCCGTGATATTGATGAGGACACCCTTGGCGCCTTTGAGGCTGATTTCGTCGAGAAGCGGGTTGGCGATGGCGCGCTCGGCAGCCTGAATTGCGCGGTCTTCTCCGTCTGCTTCGCCCGTGCCCATCATTGCTTTGCCCATCTCATCCATGACAGAGCGGACGTCTGCAAAGTCGAGGTTGATGAGGCCCGGCTTGACCATGAGGTCGGTCACACCCTTCACACCTTGGTAAAGAACGTCGTCGGCAAGGCTAAAGGCTTCGGTGAAGGTCGTCTTTTCGTTGGCCAGGCGGAACAGGTTCTGGTTCGGAATGACGATCAGCGTGTCGACCATCTTTTGAAGGGCTTCGGCACCCTCCTCGGCTTGCCGCATGCGCTTGGCACCTTCGAACTGGAAGGGCTTTGTCACGACACCAACGGTCAGAACGCCAAGTTCACGCGCCGCTTGTGCAATGATCGGTGCAGCGCCGGTCCCGGTGCCGCCGCCCATGCCAGCGGTGATGAAGCACATGTGTGCGCCAGCCAGTTGATCGACGATTTCTTCAATTGTCTCTTCGGCAGCGGCGGCGCCAACGGACGGCCGCGCCCCGGCGCCCAGTCCTTCAGTGACTTTCACGCCCATTTGGATCTTGGTCCCTGCCACCGATTGCTGCAACGCTTGTGCGTCGGTGTTCGCAACGACGAACTCGACCCCTTCAAGCTGCTTCTCAATCATGTTGTTCACGGCGTTGCCGCCAGCGCCGCCGACGCCAAACACGGTGATACGAGGCTTCAGTTCCTCGTGGGTGGGCATATGCAAATTCAAAGTCATTGGTTACGTCCGCCTGTTGTTCTCGCACCCCCGGGCCGAGGCGCTTTTTTGTCACCGACCCGCAAAAAGGCCGTCTGCCGAATGACAGGAACCATACTGAAAGCAGGTCGCTACGTCACGCGGGAATCGGCGCTAAACCGCAAAATATGGCAGGTTTTTGACCATCGCTTCATAAATGCTGGGGACGCCTCAAGATGCAGTGGAAAATCACCGCATTACACCAAGAAGCTGATGTTTTGCACGCCGCAGAATGCGACGCCCACCACAACCGTGGCGCGAATCTGAATGTCTTGGGGGCCTGCCCGCCGCCTCTAAGCCTCTTTTCGAGGTCTGTGGATAACCTAGCAGATTCGGACACTGCCGTCAGTTGGTTTTTGTCTGATCTAAAGGGCCCGGGTCACCAGTTCTCGCGGAACCAGCGCACGGCTCTTTTAAGCGACCGGGAAGAGCCGCGGTCGGACGGAAACTCGAAGTCCCACCATTCATCCTGAGGATGCGCCGCGAACAAGGCCAATCCCACCGCACTGGAAAATCCAGCACCTGTCGCGGCCTGTGGCAAACCATGCACGCGCAATGGCCGGCCAATGCGGACACCTTGGCCAAGGATCTTTGGTGCCAAGCTGTCCAACCCCGGGATCTGACTTGCGCCGCCGGTCAGGACGATTTGCTGGCTGGTCATTTCCTCGAAGCCCGCTGCATCCAGCCGCAGCCGTACTTCTTCAAGGATTTCCTCGACACGGGGGCGCATGATGCCGATCAGTTCAGCCCGGCTGACGGTGCGCCTGTCATGCTCCCAATCGCCGGTCTCACCGCCCACCTCGATCATTTCACGATCATCCATGCCGGTGGCGACGACGCCGCCGTGAAATGTCTTGATCCGCTCCGCCGTGCTCATCGGTACCTGCAGACCTTTGGAGATATCCTGCGTCACGTGATCGCCGCCCAGTCGGACACTGTCGGCAAAAATCATGTGCTTCTTGATGAAGATCGAAATCCCAGTGGTTCCACCGCCCATATCGATGCAGGCTGCGCCAAGCTCCTGTTCGTCTTCAACAAGGCTCGCGATGCCAGAGACATAGGCCGAAGAGGCAAGACCCGCGAGTTCAAGATCACAGCGTTTCAGGCAATGGATCAGGTTCTGGATCGTGTTGGTGTCCACGGTCAGCATATGCATGTCCACAAACAGCCGCTGACCGATTTGCCCACGCGGATCTATCAGGCCAGACCGGTGATCCAGCGCAAAATTCACTGGCTGCGCATGAAGGATCTCGCGGCCGTCGCCATAGTCCGGGACATCGCAACTGGCCATGACACGTGCAATATCGGTTTCCTCGACGACTTCGCCTTCGACACGGACAACGCCTTCCAGCCCGTAGGATCGGGGCTGTCCACCCGCCAAACTGGCAATGACGTGGTCAACGCGGACGTTGGCCATCTTCTGCGCCGCCTGGACAGCTGTGCGGATCGCGCGTTCCGTCTCGGCCAGCGCGCTCGATTCCCCAAGCTCAACACCGCGCGACCGCGTGGTTGCCGCGCCAATCACGCGAAACGCGCTTTGACCCGCCATTTGACCGACACCTTCACCTTCAAAAAGCCGATGACGCCCGTCGAAGCGAAGGATCAGGCAAGAGATCTTGGAAGTGCCGACATCCAGCAGTGCGATGACACCGCGCTGGATCGCGGCCCGGCGCATTGCGCGCATCGCCCGCTGGCTTTGATACAGATCGCTCATTGCCCCCCCGTTTCGTGAAGTCGTGTCGCCGCGTCGGTCGTCAGCCGTAAAACCGGACGACGCGGATTTCTGAAATCGACCGCGGCAATGTCGCGGGCCAGAAGGTCCTGCGCGCGGTCCAGTTGTATGACCTTCTGCAGCGCCACGACCGCATCGTCTTCGGGCAGCAGAATGCGCTGATCCCGGTCAAGTGCGATGTCCCAACGCCGCTCGCCCACGCGGACCAATCCCCGAAGACGCGGCTCAATCGGATGCGAAGCGGCAACCAGCGCCAAGGCTTCTTCAATTTGCGCCTCGGCCCCCGGCCCAACAATCAACGGCAGGTCGGCCCGTTCACGGCGCGCGAGGATCGGCGCCACCTTGTGTCCTTCCCGGTCCAGCAGGACGAGCCCTTTTTCCGATCGCCAGATCACTGCGGGGATCCGCTCATCGACGACTATCTGCAGGATGCCCCCAGCCCGGATATGCACATCGGCTGCAGCCACGGCATCCAGTTGTTCGACTTCACCTTTCAGAACTTCAAGATCCAGATCGAAGGAACTGGATGGCAGATCGACATGAAGCGCCGCCCGGATTTCGTCGGCAACGCTGTCTGTGGCCGTCTCAATCGCCATCAGGTTGACCATGAATTCGGGCCGCTCTTCGATCTGTCGCCGCACTTCTGCGACCCGGTCCACCACGGCTTCCTGCCGCGCGGGATCGGAAAACCAGATGAGCCCGGCAAGAAGGGCGACAAGGAACGGAACGCCTGCCCGCAGGAACAGCTTCACGCCCGGTGTCAGCATCAAACGGTGGATGCGATAGGCGATGCGCGACGGGGCGGGATCTCTCATCGGTCGCAAGAGGCATCCTCCACCATCCAACGGCAAAGCTCTGGGAAGCTTATGCCGTCATGCGCCGCCTGCTCTGGCACCAGCGATGTCGGCGTCATGCCCGGCTGCGTGTTGATTTCAAGCGCGAAAAGACCAGCAAGTCCGCGGCTCTCGTCCCAGCGGAAATCCGTCCGGGTCACCCCTCGACATCCAACGACACGATGTGCCGTCAACGCGTGCGCGCGGCAGGCCTCAAAGACATCCGCCGGAAC
>CAZMKY010000247.1:0-4918 GCA_964566835.1 uncultured Rhodobacterales bacterium | reverse complement strand
CTGTCCGCTGTCACTCTTCAAAGTCATCTCGTCCTCCCATCAGTCTGCTTCAAATACTCCCGCCGGAGGCGGAAAAAGAAAAGGCCCGGAGCGTGCTCCGGGCCTCTCTGACTTCAATCGCGCCGGATCAGTTCGGGATTTCCCCGGTGATGCCTTCCACATAGAAGCTCATGCCAGCCAGCGTGCCGTCATCGGCGGTTTCGCCTTCAGCCAGCCAGGGCGATCCGTCCTGCTTGTTGATCGGCCCAGTAAAGGCGTGATACTCGCCCGACGCCAAAGCGTCTTTCAGCGCCAGCGCTTCCGCTTTCACGTCAGCCGGAACGGCGTCCGTGATCTCACCGATCTTCACCATGCCTGGTCCGATACCGTCCCAGGTGTCCTGCGATTCCCAGGTGCCGTCCATGACGGCGCGGACGCGGGCGATATAGTAAGGCGCCCAGTCGTCGATGATCGAGGATACACGCGGCAGGGGTGCGTATTCCGCCATGTCAGAGGCCTGACCGAAGGAAATGACGCCCGCCTCCTGAGCCGCCGCCTGCGGCGCGGTGGAGTCGGTGTGCTGCAGCACGACATCAACGCCATTGTCGATCAGCGCCTTGGCCGCATCGGCCTCTTTCGCCGGATCGAACCAGGTGTAGACCCAGATCACCTGCATCTCGACATCCGGGTTGGCCTTCTTGGCATGCAGATAGGCCGAGTTGATGCCGCGGATGACTTCCGGGATCGGGAAAGAGGCGATGTAACCGATCTTGTTCGTCTCGGTCATCTTGCCCGCGATGTGACCCTGCACGGCACGGCCTTCATAGAAGCGGGCCGAGTAGGTGGAAACATTGTCAGCACGCTTGTAGCCGGTGGCATGCTCGAACTTCACGTTCGGGAACTTCTCGGCAACCGCGATGGTCGGGTCCATATAGCCGAAGGACGTGGTGAAGATGATGTCTGCCCCTTGCAGCGCCATCTGCGTCATGGCCCGCTCAGCATCCGCGCCTTCCGGCACGTTTTCCTGATAGACGGTTTCGACCTTGTCGCCGAATTCCGCTTCAACGGCCAGAAGGCCCTGATGGTGTTCATAGGTCCAGCCGCCGTCACCGATTGGTCCGACATAGACGAAGCCGACCTTGACCGGGCCGTCGCCGTGGCTGCCAGCGAAGCCGGCGGTGGCCATGGCAGCGGCAGCGACCGTGGCCAGGAATGTGCGTTTCTTCATGTGTTCTCTCCCCATTGGAACTGGTTAGGTGTCACCCGGATGCATGGAACACCCGACCGAGCGATGCAGGCGCCGCAAGCGAAGCACGACCGCGATCGGACGAGATGATCACCAGCACAAGGATGGTTATCAGGTATGGCGACATGGACAAGAGTTCGACTGGAATAGCAACACCTGCCGCCTGCAGGTTCAGCTGCAAAACCGTAATCCCGCCGAACAAATAGGCGCCCGCCAGAACGCGACCCGGACGCCAGGACGCAAAGACAACAATGGCCAATGCGATCCAGCCCGCGCCCGCCGTCATGCCGTCTGTCCATTGCGGCACGCGCACAAGGCTCAGATAGGCCCCACCAAGGCCCGCGCAGGCGCCGCCGAAGGCGATGGCGGCAAAGCGCACGGCCACCACGTTATAGCCAAGGGCATGCGCGGCCTCGTGGCTTTCGCCCACGGCGCGAAGGATCAAACCGGCGCGCGTGAATTTCAGGAAGGCCCAGACACCAACAACGATCAGTAGAGAGACATAGACCATCAGATCATGCCCAAAGAGGATCCGGCCCACGACCGGCAGATCGCTCAGCGGTCCAAGATCAATGCGCGGCGTCGATGGCGGCTTGATCCCGACATAGTCGCGGCCCATCAGGCTCGAAAGGCCAATGCCGAAGAGTGTCAGCGCCAGACCAGTCGCAACTTGGTTCGTCAACAGAAACTGCGTCAGGACGGCGAACACCATCGACAAAAGCGCACCTGCCAGGGCGGCTGTCAGAAAGCCCAGCGTCGGTGATCCGCTTTCCACGGCAAAGGCAAACCCGGATATCGCACCGATGATCATCATGCCCTCGACGCCAAGGTTCAGGACACCGGCTTTCTCGACGACCAGCTCGCCAATGGCGGCCAGAAGGATCGGCGTTGAGGCGACCATCAGGGACGCAATCAGCAAAACGGGATTGATCGAAGACAGATCCATCAGTCGGCGCTTCCCTTGTCCCACAGGTTTATCGAACGTCTCATGCGACGCCTCCGTGCACAAAAACATGAACAACCGCGATGGCGATGATCGCCCCGGCCAGCATGGTCGCCATGTGGCGCCCGGATGGTCGATGCCCGCTCAAACGGCGGCGCAGGGCCGGCACCATCAGCGCAACAATGCCCAGAACACCCAAAACGGCCACATGCGCCAGAACGAAAGCGATGCCCGCCCAACCGAACTGGAATTCTCCGGACATGATCTGACCATGCAACATGGCCAGCATCACCAGACCCATGAGCGCGCCGAGAATAAGGGGTTTCACGCCGTCACCTCCCGTCCAAACTTGACCCGGTAATTCGCCAGCACATCCACCGCCAGCAGGAAGAACAGCAACATGCCCTGGAACACCTGAATGGCCGAGGCGGGCAGGCCAAGCGACGTCTGCGCCGCTTCTCCGCCGATATAGGTCAACGCCATCAACAGCCCTGCCAGCAAGATGCCGATGGGATGAAGGCGTCCAAGGAAGGCCACGATAATGGCGGTAAAGCCGTAGCCCACGTTGAAATCGATGCTGATTTGACCGGCAGGCCCGGCGACCTCGAAAAGGCCCGCCATGCCGGCCAGCGCGCCCGATATGCCAAGGCAGAAAAGGATCAGTCGCGCGGGGTTCACACCGGCAAACCGCGCAGCCCGTGGCGCTTGACCCGCAAGCCGAACGTTGAAGCCCATGACATGCCGCGTCATCAGCACATAGGCCGCGATCACGGCGATAAAGGCTGCGACGACGCCCCAATGCATGCCCCAGCCCTGAACAAGCTCAAGATTGGACGCGCTGTCGTATTGGCGCAAATTCCGCGATCCGGGGAAGCCGGACCCTTCGGGATTTCGAAGCCAACCCAGTGCGGCAGAGGCCAGGATCTGCTCGGCCACGTAGACCAGCAAAAGCGACACAAGGATCTCGTTGGTGTTGAACCGTGTGCGCAAGATGCCGGGGATCATCGCCCAAAGGTATCCGCCCAGCGCGCCTGCGATGATCATCAACGGGAAGATCAGCCAGCGGGCCTCCATCGGGTAGAACGCCAGACCGACTGCCGCCCCGGCAAGCGCGCCCATGATGTATTGACCCTCGGCGCCGATGTTCCAGACCCCCGCCCTGAAGCCGATGGCAAGACCCACGGCAATCAGAATAAGCGGGCCCGCTTTGACCAAAAGCTGACCACGATAGTAGAACGCGAATTCACCAAAGAGCGGATCCCAGAAGATCGTTCGGATGGCCGCCACCGGATCGATGCCAAGCGCCCCGAAAAGGGCGCCTCCCACGATCATGGTGGCCAGCACGGCCACAGGCGGCGCGGCCCAGCCCCAGATCCGCGACGGGACCGGGCGTTTGACAAGACGGATCATCTTGTGCCCTCCACCGTCTGATCCACAAGCATCACTTCAATCATTTCCATGCATCACTTCCAAAGGATCGATCATTTGCATCATTTCCCTGATCAATCCGCATGGGCGACCTCCATATCATGCGCGCCGCCCATCATCAGACCGATGGTTTCCATCGTCAGGTCCTTGGTCGGACGTGGCGCGCTTAGTCGACCTTCGTTGAGTGCCGAGAAATTGTCAGAAATTTCAATGAGTTCATCCAGATCCTGACTGATCACGATGACGGCTGAGCCTTCGGCGGCAAGGTCCAGAAGCGCTTGCCGGATGGCGGCTGCGGCCGCGGCGTCCACGCCCCAGGTCGGTTGGTTAACAACAAGGACAGAAGGCTCCTGAAGGATCTCGCGGCCGATCACGAATTTCTGTAGATTTCCGCCACTTAGGCTTCTGGCCGCAACCTCGGTTCCCGGCGTTCGCACGTCAAAGGATTTGATAACGTCCTCTGCCAGCGTCCGTGCGCCACCCCAATTCAGGAAGCCATTCTCTGCCAGCCCGCGCCGCACGCGACCCGTAAGCAAGGCATTTTCCGTCAAGCTCATCTCAGGCGCCGCCGCATGTCCCAACCGCTCTTCCGGCGCGGCCAGAAGCCCCAGCGCGCGGCGGTCATCTGGTCCAAGCGATCCGACGGGTTCTACGTTCAATAACAGGGCGTTAGCCTCCGTGCTGCGCTCGCCGGACAAGGCGGCCAACAGCTCATCCTGGCCATTGCCAGCCACGCCACCGATCCCCAGAACTTCGCCTTTGCGGACCTCGAGGCTGACGTCCCGCAAAGGCGTTCCAAACTGCGATTGAGACGGGATCGAAACACCCGACATCTTCAGCGCAACATCGCCCAAATCACGCGCTTGTCCTTTGGGCGTCGCAAGTGTCGTCCCAACCATCGCCTCTGCCATGTCGCGCGCCGAAGCCGTTTTGGGATCGGCTGTGCCGACCACCTTGCCACGGCGCAGGATCGTGGCCCGATCACAAAGCGCGCGGATCTCCTCAAGCTTATGAGAAATATAGAGAATTGCGGTACCTTCCGCCGTCAATTTGCGCAAGGTTTCGAACAGTATATCGACCTCTTGTGGCGTCAGAACGCTGGTCGGTTCGTCCATGATCAGAAGCTTTGGATCCTGCAAAAGGCATCGAATGATCTCCACCCGCTGCCGTTCCCCCGCCGACAGATCCCCAACCCGGCGCGCTGGATCAAGCGGCAGTCCATAGGTCTCACTCACCTCCCGAATGCGCGTCGCCAGATGTCGTGGTGCAGGCGGGTTTTCCATCCCAAGCGCCACGTTCTCAGCCACGTCCAAAGCGTCGAA
>CAZMKY010000246.1:0-3243 GCA_964566835.1 uncultured Rhodobacterales bacterium | reverse complement strand
AAGACATCTTCGCCGCGGCCAAACACGTTGGCGAATCCAAAGCCCTTGGACTTGTCAAACCACTTCACGCGAGCAGGTTCGAGCGGCAAAGACAGATCGACAGGTTCGCCGATCTCGGCACTGTCATCGGCCATGGCCATTTCGCCCGCTTCGCCCGCCGGCGGCTCAATTTTCAAAACTTCAATGGCCTGAATGCCGCGTGCCGTTCGCTGAACGATAACTTCAATACCAGCGGAATCCGCAACCGAGCTTTGCCCGAAGTTGCGCAAAACATTCGCGTGCAACAGAATATCCGGCCCACCGGACTCGGCCACAACAAAGCCGAAACCTTTGGTCGGATCAAACCACTTTACAGTGCCGGAGACCAGTTCTCCGTCTGTATCCTCTGAGTCCATCTTGTACATCATCCCAAGAGCACCATTGCCCCTTCCCCAAGAGCGCAGAAGCCCCTTTTTTTACACTCTGGGGCATCGTCCGCGTTTGATGCAAGGATAAATATACCGAAATGTTCAGTGCTGTTGGCGATAACGGCTATGGATAGAGACGTGTGACATCCCAGCTACGGTTGTCATCTGACACAGACCAACGGAAGCGGTCGTGCAGCCGGAATTCGCCATTTGCCCAGAATTCCATTTCGACCGGACGAATGCGGAAACCGCCCCAAAAGTCCGGACGCGCCGGTGTTTCGCCCAAGCGCTCGGTTTCGGCCTGAACACGGTCAACAAGGGTCTGACGACCATCCAGGGCTTGAGATTGCTTCGATGCCCAAGCGCCAATGCGACTGCCCAGCGGGCGTGAGGCGTAATAGGCATCTGCCACTTCGCCATCTTCGCGCGTCACATGCCCCCGCACCCGAATTTGTCGACCAAGCGATTTCCAATGCAGCACGAACGCTGCCTTGCCCGCGACGCCGATCTCGCGTGCCTTTGCGCTATCATAGTTCGTGTAAAAGACGAAGGCGTCGTCTTCGACCGACTTCAAAAGAACAATCCGCACATTCGGCAAGCCGTCGGCATCGACGGTCGCCAGCGCCATTGCATTCGCATCGTTGATTTCGCTTTCCTCGGCTTCTGCCATCCATGTGCGAACCAACTCAAACGGATTGTCTCCGCTGAAAATCCCATCGCGATCAGACATATGCCCCGTCCTTCTACATTGGCGTTTCGGTCGATACCCCGACCTAGCGGGAACCTTGTCTCTGCGCAGTGGGACTTGATGCCACGCGCCCTGATAGGTAGACCCCGCGTAAGGACAAGCTTGGAAGGAGCAGCGCCATGTCGCAAGGGTTGATGGCCGGAAAACGCGGTCTGATCATGGGTCTGGCGAACGACAAGTCGATCGCTTGGGGAATTGCAAAAGCACTGGCAGATCAAGGCGCAGAGCTCGCCTTTTCCTATCAGGGTGACGCTTTGAAGAAGCGGGTTGAACCTTTGGCCGCGCAACTCGGCTCGGACACCGTATTGCCATGCGATGTCTCAGAGGGCTCTTCCATCGACGAACTATTCGATGCGCTGCGCGAAAAATGGGGCAAGCTGGACTTCGTGGTCCACGCCATTGGTTTCTCCGACAAATCTGAACTTCGCGGCCGTTATGTCGACACCAGCCGCGACAACTTCAAGACGACGATGGACATCTCGGTCTTCTCTTTCACCGCTGTATGTCGCCGGGCCGCAGCCATGATGCCGGACGGAGGGTCACTTCTGACGATGACCTACTACGGCGCCGAGCGCGTGATGCCGCACTACAACGTCATGGGCGTTGCAAAGGCCGCTTTGGAAGCCTCTGTGCGTTATCTTGCCGAAGATCTCGGCCGCGACGGCATTCGGGTCAATGCGATCTCCGCTGGTCCGATCAAGACACTGGCAGCATCCGGCATTGGCGACTTCCGCTACATCATGAAGTGGAACGAGCTGAACTCGCCGCTGCGCAGGAATGTTACCATCGAAGATGTCGGCGGTTCGGCGCTGTATCTGTTGTCGAACCTCGGCGCCGGGGTTTCGGGCGAGACGCACCACGTCGATGCCGGGTATCATGTAGTGGGCATGAAGAATCCCGAAGCGCCTGACATGACCAAAGCCTGATCGTTGGAACTGACCCACGTTCTTGCGTTCAACCTGACCCTGCTGGCAGCCATCGCCAGCCCGGGCCCGTCACTCTTGTTTCTGACGAAAACAACCTTGTCGGACGGACGTCTTGCCGGCGTCTCGGCCGCGCTTGGCCTTGGGTTGATGGCGGCCCTTTGGACCGGGGCCGCCCTTCTGGGGCTTGATGCGCTCTTTGCGGTTTTCCCTTGGGCCTACACTTTGGTGAAAGGCGTAGGCGCGCTCTACCTTATCTGGATCGCGGTTCAGACGTGGCGACACGCCAAAGATCCTCTGGCCGAGAACGCTCCAAAGGCGGGGCGACGCGCATTCCGCCAAGGTCTGCTGGTCAATCTGGCCAACCCGAAGTCCGTCCTCTTTGCAGGTGCCGTCCTCGTGGTGATCTTCCCGGCGGACATGACCGCTGGCGAAAAGGTCTTCATCTTCGCCAATCACCTCGCCGTCGAATGGATCGTTCAACCGGCCCTTGCCGTTCTGCTCTCGACGACAGCCGTCCGTCGGCGTTATCTGAACATGAAAACGATCCTCGACCGGATCGCTGCTTCCGTATTGGGCGTGCTTGGCCTGCGCCTTTTGATCGATCGCTAAGGAGACACGCATGTCCGACCGCCTGCCCCACGAGAAAGGGTTCCACGTCAGCTGGGACCAGATTCACCGCGACAGCCGTGCGCTGGCGTGGCGCCTCGATGGCAAGGGCCCGGAAGATGGAGGCTGGCGTGCCGTTGTTGCCATCACGCGCGGCGGCATGGCGCCCGCCATGATTGTTGCGCGCGAACTGGACATCCGCACCGTCGATACGATCAGCGTGAAATCCTACGACCATCAGCAACAGTCCGAAGCGCAGGTCCTGAAGGCCCCGGATGGTGACATGATGGGCGACGGCACTGGCATTCTGGTTGTCGACGACTTGGTCGATTCCGGCAAAACGCTGGAGCTTGTTCGAAAGCTCTACCCGAACGCGCATTTTGCAACGGTCTACGCCAAACCAACGGGGGAACCGCAGGTCGACACGTTTGTCACCGGGGTCAGTCAGGACACGTGGATCTTCTTCCCATGGGACATGGCGCTGCAATACGTCGAACCCTACCGCGGAACCGACTGAGGCGCCTGCCAACCCCCTGCGCGCCTGACACTTCAGTCC
>CAZMKY010000245.1:0-26529 GCA_964566835.1 uncultured Rhodobacterales bacterium | reverse complement strand
GTTTCCGGGCGCTTCCATGCCGACCAGCAGCACTTCGACGTCTTTTGCTGCCGCCGCGTCCAAGATGCCGCTCAGGTTTGCTCGGCTCGCTGCAGGGTCGATTCCGCGCAAAAGATCGTTGCCGCCAAGGGCCACGATCATGGCATCGACGTCGTCGGTCAGCGTCCAAGCCACTCGGCTGAGACCACCCGCCGTCGTATCCCCCGAGACACCTGCATTCATTACGCTGACATTGGCGCCTTGCGTGCGCAACCAGTCCTCAAGTTGCGGCACGAAGCCGTCATTTGGGGGCAGTCCATAGCCTTGTGTCAGGCTGTCGCCGAGCGCGGCCAACCGAAGGTCTTCGGCCGCCAAAGGGCTTGCCAGAAGAAGAACAGTCAATCCGGCGTTGCGGCTCGAACGTAAGACCCCATATGCAAACTTCGAGACACGCGAACGGAGCTCGCCGATGACTGATCCGGTACTGTCCCTGAAAGAAGCCCAGCTTTCGCTGGATGGAAATGCAGGGCGTGTCGACATCCTGAAAGGTATTTCACTGGATGTGGCCAAGGGTGAAACCGTGGGGTTGGTCGGACCGTCGGGTTCTGGCAAATCGTCTCTCCTCATGCTCATGGGCGGCCTCGAACGCGCCACGGGTGGGCAGGTTCTGGCGCTTGGTCGCGATCTGACCGATCTGGACGAAGACGCGCTTGCCCGCTTTCGCAGGGATCATATGGGGGTGGTTTTCCAATCCTTCCACCTCATTCCGACCATGACCGCACTGGAAAATGTCGCGACCCCGCTGGAATTGGCGGGCGTCCCAAACGCGTTCGACCGTGCGGCGGCGGAGTTGGTTGCAGTTGGCCTAGGAGAACGGACGCATCACTACCCGGCGCAGATGTCCGGCGGTGAACAGCAGCGCGTCGCGCTGGCGCGCGCTGCGGCACCGCGCCCTGACATCCTTCTGGCGGATGAACCGACGGGCAATCTGGACGGCACCACCGGACAAGCGATCATGGATCTGCTCTTTGGATTGCGAGACAGGCATGGCGCGACGCTTGTTCTGGTCACGCATGCGCCCGAATTGGCCGAACGCTGTGACAGGACCATCCGGCTTGAGGATGGGCGACTGGCGCACGCTGCCATGACCGAGGCCGCTGAATGACCATTGCCGTTGCCAGTCGGATCGCACGCCGCGAACTGCGGGGCGGGCTTGCCGGGTTCCGCATTTTTTTGGCGTGTCTTGCCCTTGGCGTCGCTGCCATCGCTGCCGTTGGCAGTGTGCGGGAAGGCATATCAGCCGGATTGCAGCGCGAGGGCGCAACGCTCCTCGGGGGCGATGCCGAATTGGAGCTGACCTATCGTTTCGCGGAAGCCGCGGAACGCGAATGGATGGCGGTGAGTGCCGAACAGGTCTCTGAAGTGGTCGATTTCCGGTCGATGGCCGTCACCGGAACAGGGGATGAGACCGAGCGTGGGTTGACGCAAGTCAAAGCTGTCGATGACGCCTATCCGCTTCTTGGCGAAGCTGTTTTGTCGCCCGCTATGTCGCTTGATACCGCGTTCGCCGGCGAAGACGGGCTGCCCGGCGCGGTGCTTGATCCGATCCTGATCGAGCGGCTTGGCATTTCGCTTGGTGATGAGATCAGGCTGGGGACGCAGTCATTCGTTGTCATGGCGCGGCTAGAAAACGAACCCGACAGCGCCGTTGATGGTTTCGGCCTTGGTCCCCGTACGCTTGTCCTGACAGAAGACTTGGCCGACAGCGGACTTATCCAGCCGGGAACGCTTTTCAACGTCGCCTATCGCCTTGAATTGGCGCCTGACGCGGGACTAGATGCCCTCAGATCGCAATCGGAAGAGGTCTTCACCGGGGCGCGCTGGACAGATCGCCGTGCGGGTGCGCCCGGCGTGTCAGAGTTCGTCGACCGATTGGGGTCCTTCCTCGTGTTGGTCGGACTGGCGGGGCTGGCTGTTGGCGGGGTCGGCGTTTCGGCGGCGGTTCGGTCCTATCTGGCAGCCAAGACACCCGTTATCGCCACGTTGAAGACGCTTGGTGCGGACGGCCGGACGATCTTTCTGACATACTTCCTTCAGATCGGTGCATTGACGATCCTCGGGCTTCTGATCGGCTTGGTTTTGGGGGCGGGGGCACCACTTGCACTGGCGCCCCTGATCGAAGCGCAACTGCCCGTTCCCGCCGAGATCGGGATTTATCCAAGGCCCTTGGCCGAAGCTGCCATCTACGGCGTGCTGGCCGCTTTGATCTTCACGATTTGGCCGCTGGCGCGCACGGAAGAGGTGCGCGCCGCGACGCTCTTTCGTGATGCCTTTGGACAGAACCGCGCTCTGCCGCGACCGCTTTGGCTGGTCGTGACAACACTTTTGCTGGCCGGTCTGGTTGGCATTGCGGCGATGTTCTCGGGCCTTTGGACCCTGACGCTTTGGACCGCTGCCGGATTGGCTGGTGCGTTCTTGCTTTTGGTGCTGGCGGCACTTGGCGTAAAACAACTGGCCCGGCGCGGCGCGCGGACCGGCGCCGTGCGAGGTCGTTCGGCGTTGCGTTTGGCACTGGGGGCTGTCGGTGGTCCGGGCGCCGAGGCGCAGTCGGTTGTCCTGTCCCTTGGTCTTGGTCTGACGGTTCTGGCCGCCGTTGGTCAGATTGATGCAAACCTCCGCGGTGCAATCCAGCGGGATCTGCCGGAGGTCGCTCCGTCGTTTTTCATGGTCGATATCCAGCCCGCCCAGCTTGACCCTTTCCTCGCGGGATTGGCTGCGAACCCGGCTGTCAGCAACGTTGAGACAGCGCCCATGCTTCGCGGGATCATCACTGAAATCAACGGACGCCCGGCAAGCGAGACGGGGGGCGACCATTGGGTCCTTCAGGGTGATCGGGGCGTGACCTATGCCGAACAACCGTCAGAAGAGACAAACGTCACCCACGGCACATGGTGGCCGGAAGGCTATATCGGCCCACCTCAAGTCAGCTTTGCCACTGAAGAGGCGCTGGAGATGGGCTTGGAGCTTGGTGATCTGCTGACCGTGAACATTCTTGGTCGCGATATCGAGGCCGAGATCACAAGCTTTCGCGAGGTTGATTTTTCAACGGCCGGGATTGGCTTCATTCTGACGATGAACCCGTCTGCCTTGGCAGGCGCACCGCATACACATATTGCGACGGTCTACGCCGATGGCGCGGCGGAGGGAACGATCCTCAGGGAGGTCTCCAACGCCTATCCCAACATCACGTCGATCCGGGTGAAGGACGCGATTGACCGCGTGGCCGGGATTTTGGCCGGGATTGCGGCTGCTATTACCTACGGCGCTGCCGCGACGCTGGTCACCGGCGGAATTGTCCTGATCGGCGCGGCTGCTGCCGGGGAACGTGGCCGCACGTACGAGGCCGCTGTGCTCAAAACCCTCGGCGCAGAGCGCGCAACCATTCTGGCAAGCTTCGCCGCAAGATCTGCGCTTCTTGGTGCTGCGGCCGGGTTGGTGGCCATTCTGGCGGGCGCATTGGCCGGTTGGGGTGTGACCCGGTTCGTCATGGATACGGATTATCATTTTGAACCCGTGTCGGCGGTTCTGATCGTCACTGGCGGGATTTTGGCCACGCTGCTTGCGGGTCTTTTCTTCGCTTGGCGCCCATTGGCCGCCCGCCCTGCGCGGATCTTGCGCGCACGGGAATGAAGTCGAGATGCAATTGCGACAGGGGCTTGCCCCCCATACCCTCAGGGGTATTTGATGCTGGAAGAACAAGAGGCGCCTGACGCCTCGTACCACTGGGAGATGAGATATGATGAAGTCCATTTGCATGAGCCTTGCCATAATCGGCGCGTCAGCCTCCGTGGCGTTGGCCGGTGGCCATTGCGCGGCGGGCAAGACGCTTGAAGATGGTGTTCTGACCATCGCGACAGGAAATCCGGCCTACTATCCTTGGGTTCTCGATGACGCACCGGAAAGCAAGCAGGGCTTTGAAGCCGCCGTGGCCTATGCTGTGGCAGGTGCGATGGGGTTCTCGGACGATCAGGTTGTCTGGACGCGCGCGAGCTTTGACCAATCGATCCAGCCGGGTGCGAAGAATTTCGACTTCAATCTGCAGCAGTTTTCGATCACCGAAGAGCGCGAGCAGATCGTTGATTTCTCGCTTCCGTACTACTCCGCTGCCATGGCCGTCCTGACCCGCCAGCCTGTACTGGATGGCGGCGCAGAACCGACGGTGGCCAGCCTCAAAGGTCTGATCTGGGGCGCCGACGCCAATACAACGGCTCTTCCTGTTCTGACGGACCTGATCGCGCCCGAAAAGGATGCGCTGCTTTACGGCGACAACACCGATGTGGTGGAGGCGATGAAGGCCAACCAGATCGACGCCGCGCTTTTCGATCTTCCGACGGCACTCTTCTTGGCGGCCGTTACACTGGATGACGGTGTGATCCTTGGTCAATTCCCGGCGGATCGCAGCGACAATCCCGACCAGTTCGGCCTTCTGATGGAAGAGGGAAATCCGATCAAGGAATGCGTCGATGCCGCCCTGATGGAAATCACGGAGAATGGCACGTTAGCGGCGATTGAAGCCGAGTGGTTGCAGGAAACCACCGGCGTTCCGGTGATCGAGTGAAGCAAACGCTTGGGGGCCGTTTGGCCCCCAATTTCTTTTGAGCGACCCATCACAACAACTTTGAGGACCAAGCGACGTGGCTTTGACCCGGCGACAGATCTATGAACAGCGCGTCCGTCGTCGCAGCACGCTGATCGCGGCAACGTCGACTGTTGCCGTCCTCCTGGCCCTGATCGTCTTGATCCCGCTGGCGCCCGGCTGGCCCGCCGTCAAGAAAAGCTTCTTCAACGGCGAAGTCTTCGCCAAGACGTTTCCCGGCCTTCTGGACGCCTTTGTTTTGGACGTGATGATCTTTGCTTGGTGCGCACCAGCGATCTTTGCGCTGGGGTTGATCATCGCGTTGATGCGAGACGTTCGTGCGCCTGCGGCATACCCGCTTCGGTTGTTTGGTATCCTTTACACGGACTTGTTTCGCGGCGTGCCGGTGATCCTTGTTGTCTACCTGATCGGGTTTGGCATCCCCGGTCTTGGTCTGCCACGTCCTTGGAACTCGCCCTACATCTGGGGGTCGTTGGCGTTGATCCTGACCTATGCCGCCTACGTGGCCGAGGTCTTCCGGTCCGGGATCGAGTCTATTCACCAAAGCCAGCGTTCGGCGGCAGCATCCCTGGGGCTGTCGAGCGCGGATACGATGCGCTTTGTCATTCTTCCGCAAGCCATCCGTCGCGTCGTTCCTGCGAATATGAACATCTTCATCGCGCTTCAGAAAGACGTAGCGCTTCTGTCTTTCATTGGCCCGGTGGAGATCTTTCGGCAGGCCGGCGTCTACAAATCACTGATGGCAAACTTCACGCCCTATGTCGGCGCCGCCATCATCTTTCTTTGTCTCACAGTTCCGGCGACGCGGTTGGCCGACCACTTGATGTCGCGGCAGATGAAGGCGCGTTCCTGATGCTGAGGTTGCAGGAGGTCAGAAAGAGCTTTGGGGACAACACGGTCCTCGATGGCATAGACCTTGAGATCGAGCGCGGGCAGATGGTCTGCCTGATCGGTGCTTCGGGATCCGGCAAGTCGACGCTTCTACGCTGCATGAACTTGTTGGAGCCGATTGATGACGGTGAGATCTGGCTGGACGATCAGGATATCTCGGTTCCCGGCCTTGACCCGCAACCAGTGCGAGAGCGCATTGGCATCGTCTTTCAAAGCTTCAACCTCTTCCCGCACATGACGGCGGTGGAAAACGTGATGCTGGCACCGCGCCGTGTGAAGGGCTTGTCGCGCGATGCCCTTCGGCCAGAGGTCACGGCGCTTTTTCAACGCTTCGGTCTGGCCGACCGGATGCAGCACTACCCGGACCAGTTGAGTGGGGGTCAGCAGCAACGCGTGGCGATTGTACGCGCCCTCGCGATGCGGCCCGAGATCATGCTGTTCGATGAGATCACCTCTGCCTTGGACCCGGAACTCGTCGGAGAAGTTCTGGACGTTCTCAGGCAGCTCCGGGGTGAGGGTATGACGATGGTTTTGGCAACGCACGAGATGGGATTTGCGCGCGAACTGGCAGACCGCGTGGTTTTCCTCGATGGTGGCCGCGTCTTGGAAGATGGACCACCGGATGTGGTCTTTTCCGCACCGTCGCATGAGCGGACGAGGCAGTTTCTGGAAAGGGTTCTATGATGCCGATCACGTTGTTTTACGCCGGCTGTTTGGGGCTTCTTCTGGTCCTGTTGTCTTACCGGGTGATCCAAGCCCGACATGCCGCCGGCGCGTCTTTCGGCGACGGTGGAGACAAGCGGCTGCAGCGGCGGATAAGGGGGCAGGCAAATCTGACAGAGTTCGGCCCACTTGGGTTGGTCCTGCTGGCTGGGCTTGAACTCACCGGCGCACCGTTGCTTTTGTTGCACGCGCTCGGCGGGCTTTTCCTTGCAGGAAGACTTCTGCACGGATGGGGATTTGGATTTACCGATCACTCGGTGATCGGGCGTGTTGGTGGAACAGCTTTGACGCTGACCGCTCTGGTCCTGATGAGCGTCGCCGCCCTCTGGCTGGCGATTGCCTAGCTTTCGCGGCCGCTGACGACACCGCTGATCAGGTTCATCGACATCAATTCAGGGATGTCTCGGGGATCGCGCACCAACGCAGAGCATCGGGATTTCAGCCTTTTCAGGATGTCTGCCTTGGACCTCCACGCTGCTTCGGCGTCTTCCAGACTGATCAATTGAAACGTTAGCTTTGTTCCCGGAACAGCCTGCGCCACGCGCGGCAGATCTGCCGGGATCACCGTCCCGATCCTTGGATAACCGCCGGTCGTCTGATGTTCGGAAAGCAGAACAAAAGGACGGCCGTCGCCCGTCATCTGAATATCGCCTTCCGAGATGAAGTCGGACACCAGCGCCAGTTGATCCGCCGTTGCAAAGCCTTCGCCATCATGGTCCATGCGCACGCCCTGCCGATTGCCACGCGCCGACCGCGTGAACTCGGTGGCCTGAAAGCGCTGTCGCACGGCCTCGTCGAACAACTCGGTCTGGGGGCCGGGCATGATGCGGACCGGACCTTTCGACGTCCGGTCAGGGTCGAGCTTGCGAGCCGGGCTGTCTGGCGCAGGATCGCCGCCCAGTTCCAGCGTGTCACCATCTTTCAGGTGTTGCCCGATGCGGCCCAGAAGATGCGCCCCGCGACCGCCCATTCTAAGCGGCACGTTCAGACCACCGGCAAAAGAAAGATAACAATAGACCCCGTCGATGATCGGACCAACGGCGAGCGTCTGACCGGGCAGGAGCAGTTCGGTGACGAATCCCTTGATGTCGCGCTTGTCGATAGACGCCTTGGCGGTCGCGCCCGTCAGGGCGATGCGTGTCGGTGCGGTGACTTGGAAGCGCGCACCCATGCCAGAGATTTCGATGCAAACGTCTGCTGCACTCGCGCCAAGAAGCGCTTCGGCCTCTATCAGGGCCATTGGGTCGCTTGCACCACCGCGCGACAGTCCGAAACCCGTCTGCCCTGCGCGACCTGCATCCTGAAGCGTTACGCCGGGACCGCCCGCTGTCACCAGAACCGTACCACTCATGACATCACCTCGCCTTTGACACCGCCCATCGGGTCGGAACGCAGCGCCTCAAGCTCTCCATGACCGACCGCGTGGAACCGAACGCCGTCGCCGGCGGATAAGAGAACCGGCTTTTCCCATTCGGGTCTGCAACAGGGCAGCAAAGACTGTCCGACTTGTCGCCAACCTGTCGGGGCGGGGTTGGCAAAGAGAACGATTTGTCGAACCGCCAGAACGATGGACGAGGCCGGCACTTCTGCCGTCAGGTCGGTTTGGCGCGGAAGATCGTAAGCATCAGGCAGAAATCCAAGATAGGGCTGACCCGGCGCGAACCCGAGGGCGAGCACCCGAAGTTCTGTCGATGTGATGTCCTCAACTGCCTGCGTTTCTCGCACACCTGCGGCCTCGGCCACAGAGGCCAGTTGCGGCCCATAGTCCCCACCGAAAGCCACCGGCACATGCCACAAGGTGCGGGGTGAGGGCAGGGCACTGTCTGACCAGTCCTCACTTTCAAGAAGGGCTTGGAGCGATGCTGAAAGTTCAGTGTGCCCAGATGATACTGGATCGAAGCGGACCAGAACGGACACAAGGGCGCTGGCGATTTCGACAATGCCGTCGAGTGCGGCGCGTTCCACCCTGTCCGCAAAGCGCAGAGCCGCGCGGTTCGCCGTGTCACTCAATCTGTCCGAGAAGCGCACAAGAACCGCGTCTGGTCCCTGAATATGGACCGTTGGTTGCAACTTGGTATCAGACATCTGGTCCCTTCGGGGTCACTTGGAATGTATGAAGATGCGACAATGCATTTTGGTGCAAGATCCCCACTTGACGGTCAGACTGCAAGGCTCTACCTAGCCCCAGCCTGTGGCGGAGTAGCTCAGTTGGTTAGAGCAGCGGAATCATAATCCGCGTGTCGGGGGTTCAAGTCCCTCCTCCGCTACCACTTCTTCCCTTGCCGAACGAACTGATCGCGCCTCATCCCTTGAGAGCCTCTGCATCTGCATTCGCGGCGCGCAACATGAAGGCGTGTTCGGACGCGACGAAGAACATGGTGATGCCAAGGTCCTTCAGTTCCGGTCCTGCGTCGGCATTTGCCGCGAAGGTCATGAAGGCCTTGCCGCTGGCCTTGGCGCCTTCTCCGGTTCGCCGCATGGCGTCCATCACCACGGGGTCACGCATGTTGGTCTTGCCATAGCAGACGGCCAGATCAGCCGGGCCCACGAACAGCCCATCGATACCATCCAACGCTGCGATTTCGGCCGACGCTTCGACGCCTTCGGGTTCTTCGATTTGTGCAATGACGACAGTCTCGTCCTCGCTTTGCTTCAGCACATCCGGCATCGCACGCGTTGCAAATCCGGCCCAGCGTGTGGAGCCTGCATATCCTCGTCCGCCGTGGCCAAATCGCGCTGCCTTGGCAATCATCCGGGCTTTCGCGACGGTATCGACATGCGGAACGACGATGCCTGTAGCTCCGCTGTCGAGCGCTTTCAGAATCTCGGCAGGCGTCCCATCCGAGACACGAACAAGAATCGGAACACCATGCCCACGGGCCACGGCCAGACACGCGTCCAGTCGGGCACGGTCGAAAGGGGCGTGTTCGGCGTCGATGCAGATGAAGTCGAGTTTTGACTTCGCAAACACTTCGATCAGTTCGTAGGCCGGCGTCTTGAGAAAAGTGCCAACCAGAATTTCACCAGACGACATACGGCTTTTTAGGGAATCGGACATGACCTGCCTTTGCGTAAGTTCTTGAAAAAAGCTTTAGCAGTCACGTTTGACCTTTGTCACCGCGTCTGCGCGGACTACGTCCCGAAAAAAGGGGAGCTTTAAAATATGACATACACTGCCGACGCCCGTTCGCTGACACATGCGGGTACACTTGCCATGCTGACCGCTGCGGCAAACAAAGCTGAAGAAATCGGGCAGCCACAGTGCATCGTGATCGTGGATGCCAGCGGCGAAATGCTGGGTGAACTGCGAATGTCTGGTGCCAAATTCCTCAGCCGGAAAAGTGCTTTTGCAAAGGCGCAGACAGCGGCTGCGACCAGAGGACCAAGTGCCAACGTGCCCGATCACATGAAAGGCCCCTTGGCGTCGGCAACGGGCGGCAAGGTGACCGGCCTTCCCGGTGGCCTACCGATTTTCGTCGACGGTTTTTTGCTTGGTGGTATCGGGATTGGATCTGGTACAGGTGAACAAGACGTCGAAGTTGCTCTGGCTGCGCTTCAGGCGATCGGTGCGGATACCTGAATGGAAAGCTAGATGTCGAACAGCATGACGGCGCTCATCACGGGTGGGGCTCAAGGCTTGGGGCTCGCCGTAGCAAAGAAGCTGCTGCATGATGGCGCGTCTGCGGTCGTGCTGGCCGACAGGCAGGTCGACGTTGGTGAAGCCGCGGCAGCGGCACTGCGCGCCGAAGGTCACGATGCGAACTTCGTCGAAGTCGAAATGCGCGACCCTGACAGCATTGAGCAGATGGTGCAGTCGGCCAAAGCCCATATGGGCTCTGTCACCGCGCTTGTGAATTCTGCGGCGGATTGTGGACGTGGCGATATCCTTCAGACGACACCAGATGTCTGGGATCGCATCATGCAGATCAACGCACGCGGGCCGTTCTTTGCGATCCAGAGCTTTGCAAAAGCCGCAATCGCGGCGGGTCATGGCGGCGGGGTTGTCAACATCCAGTCGATAACCATGCACGGCGGGCTGTCGTTTCTCGCGCCATATGTCATGTCAAAGGCCGCGCTGTCGGCTTTGACGAAGAATGCCGCCCATACTCTGACGCCGCATGGCATACGGGTAAACGGCATAAATGTCGGATGGATGGACACACCGGGCGAGGATGCAACCCAGCGGGCGTGGCATGGTCGCGAAGACGGTTGGCAGGATGATGCTGCGAAGGCGCAGCCATTCGGTCAAATGGTCCGGCCTGAAGAAGTCGCGGCTCAGGTCGCATTGTTCCTCTCACCCGCTATTGGAGTCGTGACAGGAACGGTTATGGATTTCGATCAACGGGTCATGGGGATCTATCCCGACACGAATGAGGCTTAGAAGGCGGTTTTGTCACCGCCCTTCAGGCCTAGCCTTTCCCGTGCTTCGTCCGGCGTCGCCAGCGTGCGCCCCAATCGTTCCACGATCTCCCTGATATGGAGCACCTGCTGCGCGTTTGACGTCGCAAGTTCCCCCTTGCCGATGTAAAGACTGTCCTCCAACCCGACACGAAGGTTGCCCCCCATCATCGCGGCTTGCGTTGCAAAGGCCATCTGATTTTTACCAGCGGCCAGAACGGACCATTCGAAATTCTCAGGCCCAAAAAGCCGCTCTGCCGTCCTGTGGAGATGGATCAGGTTATCAAGGTCTGCGCCCATGCCGCCCAAGATGCCGAATACCATCTGAATGAAGAATGGCGGCTTCACGAGACCACGGTCGACAAAGTGCTTCAGGGTGTAGAGGTGCCCCAGATCATAGCATTCGAACTCAAACCGGGTCCCGCGATTCTCGCCCAGTTCGCGGAGGGCATATTCGATCGTCGCGAATGTGTTGGGGAAGACCATATCGCGACTGGCTTCAAGGAAGGGGCGTTCCCAGTCATGTTGCCAGTCGAAACGGTCGGCCAGTGAAAAAAGACCGAAGTTCATGGACCCCATGTTCAGACTGGCCATCTCGGGCGCGGCAGAGGTCGCGGCCAGCATCCGTTCTTCCACCGGCATGGAGGGCGTTCCACCGGTTGAAATGTTCACCACGGCGTTCGTCGATTGCTTGATGACGGGCAGAAACTGATTGAAGGTCTCGGGCCGCGGATCCGGGCGGCCGGTCTCAGGGTCCCGCGCATGAAGGTGCACGATGGCTGCGCCAGCCTGTGCCGCTTCGATGGCAGCTGTCGCGATTTCAGACGGAGTGATCGGAAGGTGAGGCGACATAGATGGCGTATGAATGCCGCCCGTTGGTGCGCAAGTGACAATAATTGGTTTCATTCAAGTAACCTAGCGTGACGCCGCGCCCGTGGCCAAGGCTTCATTCGAGGGGTAGAAGGGTCCGGAAGGAGACGCTTATGGATCAGGATCGTCTGAAAGGACTGACGCTTGCACCCGACGCGACGGTGCGAAGCGCGATGGAGCGGCTGGATCAAGGTCGCCAGCAAATCGTCCTTGTTGTTGACGGTGATGGTCGATTGAAAGCGACGGTGACTGACGGTGACATCCGGCGTGGCCTTTTGGGTGGCGCCAGCCTTGACGACCCGATAGCGAATGTCATGCACACCTCGCCCACGACGGTCAGCGCTGAAGACGATCCGGACGCGGTGCGTGGGCTGATCCGTCAACGCAAACTGAAGCAGATCCCGGTGATCGATGCAGACGGGCGTCTTGTCGATCTGTTGATTGCAGATGACCTGTTCGGACTTACACCCAAGGAAACGCGCGTGGTCCTGATGGCTGGCGGTCTTGGCACCCGGCTCAGGCCGCTGACCGAGACGGTGCCAAAGCCAATGCTGCCGGTGGGCGGGCGCCCCCTTTTGGAACAGATCGTTGGTGAGTTCGCCAACCAGGGCTTCCAGCGCTTCTCTATCTCGGTGAACTACAAGAAAGAGATGGTGCAGGACCATTTCGGTGATGGAAGCGCTTATGGTGTCTCCATCGACTACATCGAGGAAACTGAAAGAATGGGAACGGCGGGTGCTCTGTCGCTCATGACGGAGGCCCCTACATCCCCGATCATTGTCATGAACGGCGATGTTCTGGTCTCGCTCAATTTCGCGACCCTGCTGGATCACCATCGTGCCACGGAAGCCTCGGCCACCATGGTTGTCCGAGAATACACCCATCAAATTCCGTATGGGGTCGTCCGAACGCAGGGCGACTACATGACCGATATCGTCGAAAAGCCGGTCGAGCGCTATTTCGTGAATGCCGGGATCTACGTGATTTCTCCGGAGGCCGTGGCGACCATCCCGACGGGTCAACCGAAAGACATGCCTTCGCTCTTTGAAGACATCAACACGGCAGGGCAGAAGGTGGCGGTCTTCCCATTGCGCGACTATTGGCGTGACATTGGACAAATTCAGGATCTCGAAGCGGCCCGATCCGAGTTCGAAAGCGTCTTCCGTCCGTGACCGGAGGGGACCAGCCCCGCCTGTCTTTCCTGCTGGGCGGTCACACCCACGCTGCCGTTACGGTCGCCAGCTTTATCCGCGACAACTTCCATGATCTGGCCGCGGCTGGCGTGATCGCAACGCGGCAGAGGGCTGCGGCGCGACGGCTGCAGCCGTTGTTTGAGACGCCGAGTGCCGAAAACGGTGCTGCGCTGTTGACGACTTTGGGCGTTGGTTCGTCAGGTCGTGCTTTTCTGACACATCTGAATGGCCTTGGTCCGTTGAAGACCGCCATCGGCGAAGGTCTTCTCTATCCCGAGGCAGAAGCCGGAGCGGCAGCATTGGCGCGCAGCTTTCCTAACGCAGAGCTGCGCCTCGTCATCGGTGTCGCCGCGCTGCCCCTGTTCTTCACGACGGCGAAGGGCCCAATGGCGCGGGCCGTTCGCAAAGCCCAGTGGCACAAGCTCTATGACCTCAGTTGGGCCGACCGTATCGAGATCATGTCCGATCTCTTGCCAGACGCCACGTTCCTGATCCTGACAGATGAAGGGGTCGCCCGCGCAAGCGCAGAGATGTCAAAGACCCTGTTCGGTGCGCGCGTTGGCGACGGGGATTACTTTCTCAACGCCATGTTGATCGAAGAAGGCCGACATGAATTGGGCGTCGCTCGTCTTGGCAGCGATGCCTTGCTGGCGCGGTATGGCTTGAAGCCGGACGAGGAGGTCTTGAAAGCGCGTGGGATCGACCACGCGCTGACGCAACTCCTGAATGACCGCTTTGCTGAAGACATCGCGCGACTGGCCCGGATGAGCCAAGTTTCGGTGATCTAGCTTTCGCGCGGCCACCAAGCGACGCCAGCGGCCGGGATGGTCTGGCCTTTCCATTCGACGTCTTCCGGCGCGTAGTTAACGGCGAAGGTAAGCGTCTTGGTATCTCTCAAGCGCAGTCCCGCTGGCAAGTTCTGCAAAGCTAATCCGGCATCTTCTGCCACCCTTGCCAGGATGCGGTTCCATCCGTCACGGTCTGGCCAACCGCCAAGATAAGACAGGTCCGGGGTTCCCATCAGCACGGGGCGTCCGTCTGTCAGGGCGACCCGCACCGGGGCATCGCCCTTCAAGTGTTCGAACCACCGTGTGATGAAGCCACCGCCTTCCAGCGTTTCGCTGACGCCCGGTGGCAGGCTTTCAACCCATGGTGCCACGACGTCCAGCCCCGGAAGGTTGGGGGGCAATGGCAGCGGTACCGAGACCTCTTCCGTCTTGGCCGCAGCGCGAGGGCCGACCACCACATTGGCCTTGGCATCTTTCAGACGCGCTTTCAGCGCGTCGTCCATAATCGCAAGACCCGGCGCAAGGATCAGCTTGTAGCCATCAAGGTCTGCGTCCACAGGAAGAACATCGACCGAAAGCCCGGCGCGACGCAGTGCGCGGTAGGCATCCAAAACGATCATGAAGTAGCTGGAATCTTGACCTTGTGGCTGGGTCTCAATCGCCCAAGAGGCCTGATAGTCGAACAACAGCGCGACGGGGGCCTGAACGCTTTCGACTGCACCCATGGCTTCGATTTCTGCTGCGACGGTCGCGGCTTCGCCCAGTCCCGGGGCTTCGTTGCTGTCAGGGTAGAGAAGGCCCGCGTGAAACTGCTCTTGCGCGAAGGGGGCCTGCCGCCAGCGGAAGTACAGAACAGCCTCCGCACCATGCGCGATGGCTTCCCAGGCCCAAAGCCGCATCATTCCGGGCAAAGGCGCGGTGTTCCATGGCGCCCAGTTCACGGGGCCGGGCTGTTGTTCCATGATCCACCAGCGTCCACGGCCAACAGCGCGGTAAAGGTCGTGGTGAAACGCCTGATTGTCGGGGTCACCTTGCCTGAGATAGCGGGTCTTGTCCGCCTGATCGGCTTCAAGGCGGTCGGAAAGGAACCCGATCGGGTAGCTGTCCCAGCTTGCGATATCCAAGTCAGCTCCGACGTCGAAATGATCGAAGGACAACTCGCGACCCATGTAATTGTGAATGAGCGGGGCATCGGTCAATGCACGCAAGGCCTCAGCTTGAACGCGGTTGAACAGGACAACTTGTTCCGAACTATAGCGGTGGAACGCCATGACATGCGCCGGGTTCGGTTCGGTTACCGTGAGGTTCGGCAACTCGATTTCATCGAAGCTGTGATACTCCATCGACCAGAATACGTTGCCCCAAGCCCGGTTCAGGGCGTCAGGGCTTTGGTATCTCTGCGCCAGCCAGTCGCGGAAGCCATCACGCGCTGCGTCGGAATAGCTAAGCGTTGTCTCGTGACAGCCGTACTCGTTGTCGATCTGCCATGCCTCGACATGTGGGTTCCGGCCATATCTTTCGCCGAATAGCGTCGCGATGCGTCGTGCTTCGGCACGGTAGCCTTCGTGGCTGAAGCAATAGTGCCGACGCGATCCAAACGTACGGATATGCCCCAACGCATCGACGGCCAGCATGTCGGGATGACGTTCGATCATCCAACGCGGTGGCGTTGCGGTGGGCGTACCCATGACAACCTTGAGACCAGCGGCACCAAGGGTTTCGACAGCGCGGTCCAGCCAGTCCCAATCGAACTGGCCCGGGCGCGGTTCGATCCGGGACCAGGCAAATTCGCCGACGCGCACCCATGTCAAACCGGCCTCGACCATGCGTCGGGCGTCTTCGGCCCATTGCTCTTCAGGCCAATGTTCGGGGTAATAGCAAACGCCGAGTGTAGGGATCATGTCAGCACCAAGTGTTACTGAGTCTACGATTTGAGGCGGTGTAGTCCTATTTCCCGCCAAGAAGAAGAGCGGTTACAGAATGACTTGATGCTCTGCCTGGCCCTTCGGCATGTCATCGAACTTGTGCACCATTCCGTGCTTGTCCGAACGTGCCCGATCCTCGTCCGTCACGCGGCCATCCGCAGTCGTACAAAAGAGCGTCGTCAGGTCAGGACCACCAAACGCAGGGCAAGAGCAATGCGCAGCCTCGATTGCGACTTCTCTCAGAAGCGTGCCGTCAGGCGCATAGCAATTCATGCCCCAACCGTTCCAGCGGGCCAGCCAAAGGTTACCATCGGCATCCTGAACCGCGCCATCAACGCCCCAAGCTTCGCCTGAGAGATCAAGCCAGTCTTCCGGTGCCGCGCTGGGCCACCCGTTGGTCGGATCCAGTGGCATTTTCTTGATCTTGTTGTCGATTGTATCGACGAAGGTGATCGTGGAGCGATCTGGCGCGAAGCACATGGCGTTGGGGATCGTGATGCCATCCATCAAGGGACGCAGTTCCCCCCGATAGTAACGATAGATCGTTCCGTCCGGTGTGCGGGTCCGTTTGTGCATCGTCCCGATCCAGAAGCCGCCCCAGGGGTCGGCGCGGCCGTCGTTGCAACGCGTTTCTTCGCGGTCAGCTTCAAGTGGAACGACGTCTTCACGCGCGCCGTTCTCGACGTTCAGATGCAAAAGCCGTGTCTCGGTCGCAACCAAAAGGCTGGTGTCGTCCACCCAACCAGCGGCAGAGGCGTTTTCACCCAAATCCCAAGTGCGTGTGGCGCCCTCTTCGCGGGTGTGGAGGTGCCCGCCGACGATATCGAACCAGTAAAGCTGTTGGCGCTTGGGATGCCAAATTGGCCCTTCCCCCAGCCAACACCTGGTGTCGTCGTAAATCATGTCAGCGCATCCCATGCAGATACCGTTTCAATCGCTGTCTGCCGGACATCGGCGACCGATTTGCCGGGCTTGTAGAGCGATGAGCCAAGGCCAAAGCCTGTGGCCCCGGCCTTCACCCAAGATGCGAAATCCGCCGGACCAACGCCACCGACCATGTAAATTTGAGTGTCCTGCGGCAGGACCGAGCGAATTGCCTTCAAGCCTTCCTGACCCATCATCATGGACGGAAAGACCTTCAGGCCATCGGCGCCTGCGCGCAGCGCGGCGAAGCATTCCGACGGTGTCAGCACGCCGGGATAACTGTTCATGCCGAGGGTCTTGGTGGCGCGAATGACATCCGTGTTGGTGTCGGGTGAAACGATCATGCGCCCGCCGGACCGATAGACATGCGCGACATCTTCCATGCTGAGGACCGTGCCGGCGCCAATTTCGGCACTGTCGCCGAACGCGTTGGCCAAGGCTTCGATGCTTGCAAGCGGGTCGGGCGAGTTCAACGGCACTTCGATGCGGTCGATGCCTGCGTCGATCAAGGCTTCCCCAATGGATGGGGCTTCATCTGGCGTGACACCGCGCAAGATGGCGATAAGCGGTCTGCTCATGAATCAGGAGCCTCCTTCTGGGCCTTCGCGGCAGAGAGGCCGGCAATGGTGGTCGCCCGAACGTCGGCCACGATTGGTTCCAACCCAATTTGCGACAGGGCACGCTGATATATCGCGGAAAGCTTGGGCGCCCCGATAAGGGCCACGTTCTGGCCCAGCCAATAGGGTTTTGCTGCGGCAAGTTCTGCGCCAATCAGAAGGCCAGAGAGCCGCCCACGCGCGGCATCTGGAGTCAGATCTGCAAGCAGCGCACTTGCGCGAATGCCAAAGAGGCGCGCGGCGAGACTTTCCGGTCGTGACAGGGTGTCGTTCAGCGCCGCATCGAATGCGTGCAGGTCAAGGCCACTGCCGACGGAGTGCTTCAAGACGGTGCTGCCGGTCAAAGCTGCAAAAAGCTCACCTGTCATGAAGGTTCGAAAGCTCACCACTTCTCCGGCCGAGATGTGGGCCCATTTCGTGTGCGTGCCGGGCAAACACAGAACGCCGTCGAAGTCGGGGTTCGTGGCCAGATAGCCTGCAATCTGAGTTTCTTCGCCGCGCATGACATCGGCTGGATCGTCCTGACGCAGACCGGGAATGATGAAGACCGAAAGCCGCGGATCTTTTGTCGGGGCTGGGATGGCTGGCGCGGCAAGTGGCGCTGCTGGCACGGCGGAATAGGGGGCCTCGACCCATCCTTGCTGTGCGCCGACCATGCCGCAGGCAACCACCACCATAGGGCTGTCTGTAAGCCAAGGTTCCACTATCGCAAGAAGCGCGTCTTCGAATGCGTCCGGGTGAAGTCCGCCCATGCCCTGATCGGAGGACGCCTCGTCCAGAACCTCGTCGCCCGACATTGCGAACGCGCGCAGGCTTGTCGTTCCCCAATCGACGGCAATCCAATCCGGACGCATTGATCTGAATACCTTCCTATGTGCCGGCCATTGGCTCTGATGCATACTCGTGGAAGACTTACGGCAATCCGCGCAACCGCGTCAAAGCTTGGTGCCCTCAAGCACCCACATCGTCTCGGGATAGGACCACGGAAGCGTGACGCCGTAGTTCATGAGATAGGCACCGCTGAGAACAAGCGGCCCATCTTTCAGGGCGGTGGTCCCACGCGATAGCGCCGTGATCTCGTCCCGGTTCAGAAGCGAAATCCTGTATTCAGCATCCGGATCAAGACGTGTCAGGCGCAAGGGCCGTGGCGCGATTTGTGAACTGGTTCTGGCCTTTCCGGCAAAGACGACAAACTTCGACGCGTCGCGTGTGATTTGCTCTTCCGCAATGACAGCGTCATCTGCGCTGTCGAGGCGCAGGATGTCAGCTTGCATCATCCAGTCCCGGTTTTCGCGCCACCAAGCTGTGACCCGCTGCAGGACGGTTGCCTCGTCCTCTGTCAACTCGCGCGGGTCCATCTCGAAGCCCATATGACGCTGCGCTGCGACCCACGCCCGGAAGCGAATGTTCAAAGTGCGGCCGGATGTATGGCACGTCCGCGGGCCGACATGACTGCCGGTGATGGCAGATGGCAGGAAAAGCGCGGCATCGTGCTGCATCCGCAGACGCTCGAGCGCATCGTTGGAATCGCTCAGCCACACGCGCTCGGTCCGGCTCAGGATGCCAAAGTCGATCCGTCCGCCGCCCGACGCACAGCTTTCGATTTCAACGCTTGGAAAAGCTTCGCGAAGCCGGTCGATCAGTGCATAAGACCCGCGCGTCTGCGCTGCGTCCGGGTTTGGCAGCACGCGGTTGTGGTCCCACTTGATGTAGTCGATCGGGTTATCCCGCAGGATGGCGGCCATGCGATCAAAGATGAAGTCGCGAACCTCGGCCTTGCCCATATCAAGCGCCATTTGTTGACGGCCAAGAATCTGGTCTTCGCTGCCAGCGGCCCAGTCTGGGTGAGCCCGGAACAGGTTTGAATCCGGGTTGATCATTTCGGGCTCGAACCAGATGCCGAAGGTCATGCCCAAGCCATGAATGTGCTCGATCAGCGGCGTCAGACCTTCCGGATACTTTCGCGGGTCTACTTCCCAGTCGGACAACGACCGGGTGTCGTCGTCACGCATGCCGAACCAGCCGTCATCCAGAACAAAGCGTTCCGCACCCAAAGCGGCGGCTTTGTCTGCAATCGCCTTCAACTCTTCAACCTTGTGGTCGAAATACACGGCTTCCCAGCAGTTGTAATGCACCGGGCGCGGTCGTTCTGGCTGCGGCCAGTTCACGATCCGGTCGCGCAAGTGGCGTTGGAAACTGACGGCGACGCCGTTCAGGCCGTCCGAAGAATAGACCGCGTAAAGCGGCGCGCTGGAGAAGCGCTTGGAGGCTGCGGTCTCCATCCGTGCGGCATGACCGAACTGGATCTGGCGCCGACCATCAGGAAGCTCTTCCGCGATCATCCGATGGCCGCCTGACCAGCCATAGTGGAAGCCCCACGCCTCGCCGGTCGCATTTGTTGCGCCTCGTCCCGTGACGATAAGGCCGGGGAAGTGCTCGTGCCCTGTCCGACCGGTCCGGTTCTCGCGGTAGCGAATGCCCGGCGACCATGCGGTTCGGTTCAGTTGAAACTCTCCACACCAGCGACCAGAGACATCGATCATCTCGTCAGACAATTGTGGGGCCGGCAGAACCGGGGCGGCAAGCCAATGCAGGTGCATCGGTTCTTCGGCCTCGATTGCAGATTGCAAAGTCAGGACGTGCGTATCTGCATCAAGTGCAATGTCCGCGATGTACCGCAGTCCGTTCGCTTCGTCGCGGTAGACCAGATGCAAAGCGGTGTCGGTCACCTCGGCGCTGTCGTAGCAGAATTTCGGCAGCAATGGACGGCCGTCCTGACCACGAACGATCAAGCCGGGCTGTCCGGGAAATGTGCGTACAGCTTCGGGACAGATCGACAGATCCGGATTCTCGTCCAGCATGCCGCCTGTCACATCAAGCGTATGCGCCCGGGCGAGGTTCTCTGTGTCATCCGTCGCAGGCAGAGGCGGTCCCCAATAGACCACCTCTGGCAAACGCTCTCTTTTTGCCGCCAGAACGATGCTCTGGCGGTCGTCATCCAACCGCCAGCTTTGCATTATTTCACAGCGCCCAGTGTCAGGCCTGCAATGAAGTGCTTCTGCATAAGGAAGAACATCAGCACCGGGGGCAGGGCTGCGACGATCGAGCCTGCGCTCATCAGGTGATAGGCGGCACGGAACTGCGAGTTGAACTCGGTAATCCCTGCCGTCACCGGCTGAGCGTTGGGGCCTTGCGTCAGAACGACGGCCCAGAAGTAGTCGTTCCAGATGAAGGTGAAAATCAGCACGGCCAAAGCGGCGAGTGCGGGCTTCATCAGAGGCAAGACCACGTACCAGAAGATCCGCCATTCCGCGACGCCTTCCACCCGCGCTGCTTCGATCAGCGGGAACGGCAGCTGGCGGATGAAGTTCCGCATGAACAGCGTGCAGAAGCCGGTTTGGAACGCGATGTGGAACAGGACGAGACCGCGAACAGTGTCGTACATGCCAAGGCTTACGGTCAGGTCACGCACCGGCACCATGAGGATCTGGAACGGGACAAAATTGCCCGCGATGAACATGAAGATGATCAGAAGATTGCCTTTGAACCGGTAGACGCCCAGTGCGAATCCAGCCATGGCGGAGAGCGCAACGGCGCCAATCACGGTCGGCACGGTGATCAGGAGCGAGTTCACCAGATAGCGTGGCATGTTCGATTCAAAGAACACCTTGCCGTAGTTGTTGAACATCTCGAACGACGACGGCAGGCCCCAGAAGTTGCCGCTTGCGAAGTCGGCATCAGGCTTGATCGAGAACAGCGCAACAGCCAGGAGCGGCAGCAGCCAGAGGATCAGCGCGATCGGCAGAATGACCTGGTAGCCAATGCGTACGCCTTGCGAAGACTGCTCAATTGGACGCGGAAACATTAGCGTGCTCCTTTTTCGTCTTGGTACATCGACCACAGGAAGTAGACGATGAAGCCGAGCATGATGAAGAAGAGGACGACGGCGATGGCCGCGCCATACCCCATGCGGAAGCCGAACTCCGACAGGGATTCCTCGAACATGTAGAAGCTCAGCACTCGGGTCGATCCAAACGGACCGCCGTTGGTCATCACCGCGATGAAGTCAAAGCTGCGAAGCGCACCGACAATGGTCACGACGAAGGCAATGAAGGTCGCAGGTTTGAGTTGTGGCACGATGACGTACCAAAGCATTTTCCAGCCTTTCGCACCGTCAAGACGCGCGGCTTCGACCTGCTCTGGGTCCACCGCGTTGAGGCCCGTCAGGTAGAGGATCATGCAGTATGCCGTCTGCGGCCAAAGACCCGCAGCGATAATACCGTAGGTGGCCGTGTTGGGGTTGCCCAGAACGCCGCCGGAAATCTTCAAACCGAAAAAGCCGATGATTTGATCAAACGCACCGTCGGTCGGCAGGTAGAACCACGAGAAGACGAGGCCAACAACAACCTGACTGATGACGAATGGGAAGAAGAACAGAGACTTGTAAAGGCGGATCCCGAAGACCGTCTGGTTCAGGAAAAGAGCAATGAACAGGCCAGCAGGGATGGCAAGAAGGTAGAGGAACAGCCATTTGAGGTTGTTCCAGAAGGACACTTCGAACTTACGGTCCATGTTCTGGTCGCCAAGGCCCAGAAGCCGCTCATAGTTGCCCATGCCGACCCACGTCTTCTCACCCAGACCGTCCCATTCATGGAAGCTGATCCAGAAGGACTGGCCAATCGGAATGATGACGTAAACAGCGAAAAACAGCATCGCCGGAAACAGGAAGAGCCATGGTGTGATGGCAATCTCGTTGCGTTTGTACCAACTGCGTTCAGCTTGTGTGTTGGTATCGGTCACTGCCACCATGGCGTCGCCTCCTCGTCGAGATAAGCACATGCGGAAAGCGTGTCATACGCCTTGCGGATATGCTTGGGGATTGGTTGCACCCACCCGGTGTTCAGGCGGAGGTGCCTGGCCGGAACAGATCCGGCCAGGCGAAAGTCTTACTTGTAGATACGCTGACGTGCATCTTCGAGGCGTGCCAGGATGTCGTCCAAGTTGTCCGGGAACACCATGAACTCCTGCAGGCCTTCCATGCCGACCGAAGCCATTTCAGCCGGGAAGTCGCGGTCGAAGAACTGCATGATGCCGCCACCAGCATTGTTCGACAGCATCTCGAAGCCTTCAGCCAGGAACTTGTCGTCGTCGATGGACGAGTTCGCGTTCACAGGCAGCTGGCCCAGAGCAGCACCAGAGTTGATCTGGGTCTGGACTTCTGGCGACGTGACGAAGCGCAAGAATTCTTTTGCGGCTTCGACGTTCTGAGCGCCGGAAGCAATGTGGAAGGTGTCGGTCGGTGCGTCTTCTGCGTAGTCGACGTCCGGGTTGATGACCGGGAACTGGTAGAAGTCCAGCTTGCTGTCATCGAGGCCACCATCACGGAACGCAGCGACCGAGAAGTTACCCATCAGGTAAGCGGTTGCTTCGCCGTTGACCATGAAGGGCAGGGCTTCCTGCCAGCTGAAGTTCTGGTGGTCGTCAATGAAGGCGCCCATGTCGATCAGTTCGCGCCAGTTGGCAAACGTCTGCTTCACGCGGTCATCGGTCCATGCGACTTCGCCGGAAGCCAGCTGGATGTGGAAGTCATAACCATTGGTGCGCGAGTTGATGTAGTCGAACCAACCGCCAGCGGTCCAAAGGAACTTGGTGCCGATGGTGTAGCACTTGCGTCCGGAATCGAGGATCGCCTGGCAGTTTGCTTTCTCTTCGGCCCAAGTGGACGGCTCGGCAAGGCCCAGCTCTTCGAAGATGTCTTTGCGGTAGTAAACGCCCCACTGGTAGTAGGTGTAGGGGACGCCCCACTGAGCGCCGTCCAGCGTCATCGCGCCTTTGGTCGATGCAAGGCCTTCGAACGCAGGCTCAGCCCACAGGTCGGAGACATCAGCAAAAAGACCAGCGTCGACGTAAGGACGCATGCGGTTCGCAGCGTACCAGTTCACGACGTCGGGCGGGTTTGCCGACAGAGCGTTACGGATCTGCGTCTTCCAAGCTTCACGATCGACGATCGTAAGCTCGATGTTCAGGCCCGGGTGCAGTGCACCGAAGTCAGCGACGAGGCCTTCCATCACCGCGCGCGGTGCTGGGTTCGACATGTCCGAGGTGATTTTCAGATCGCCGGTGAGGCTGTGGCTGCCTGCAAAGGCAGCGCCGCCTGCCAGAACGGCAGACGTGGTGAGCGTCGCGACGGACGCTTTAAGCATGGAACGCATGGTGTCCTCCCTGGTGTTCCACTATGTATAGGTTTCATTATTCGAAACCCGGTTTTGCATATTGAAATCTTAACGCAGAATCGCTAAGCAATGTCAACCGCCGTGTGAGGAGACGCTGGATTACAGCGCGCGGCAAGGGAGGATAGGATGGCCGCAGGGTCAAGCGGAGACGGAACCGTCGGAAAGGCACTTGAAGTGCTCGATCGCGTTGCTGCGTTCGGGCGTCCTGTGCGGTTCACTGAACTTCTTGAAAAGTCACGGTTTCCTAAGGCTACGCTCTATCGTTTTGTGCAGACTTTGACCAATCAGGGGATGCTCCAATACGACCCCGATCGTCAGACTTATGCCATGGGAATTCGTCTCGTTCGACTGGCCCATGCAGCCTGGCATCAGTCCTCTTTGGCCCCCATTGCGCGCCCTCATGTAGACGCTCTGGCCAACGATGTGGGAGAGACGGTCCACCTCGCGCAGCTCGACAACGCGCAAGTGCTCTACGTCGACAAAAAGAACTCTGCCAGCACCGTCAGCATGTATTCTTCGGCCGGAAAAGTTGGCCCGGCCTACTGCACGGGCGTCGGGAAAGTGATCCTGGCCTACTTGGATGAGGCCATTCTGGGGCCCATTCTGGCTCAGCAAAGCTTTCATCCCTTCACGAAGAACACGTTGACCACGGCTGCAGCGCTAAGAGCAGAGCTGCGGACCATTCGACAAGCGGGCTACGGATTCGACCGTGAAGAACATGAGCCCGGAATCATTTGCGTCGCGCTCCCTATCCTAACGGAAAGCGGCCGCGCGCTGGGTGCGCTGTCCGTGACGTCCACGACCGAACGGCAATCCTTGGCAAGCTTGGAAGCGCTCGTTCCCCGTATTTCGGAAGCCGCCAAATCCATCGCGAGCGTTTCGCGGGATTGGGGTTTCCCCGACCAAAATCCATCCGACAGACAATTGGAGATGAACTGATGTCAGGTGTTACACTCGAAAATACCATCAAGAGGTATGGTGACGTTCAGGTCATCCACGGCGTCGATCTTCAGATCGAAAATGGTGAGTTCTGTGTTTTTGTCGGCCCATCAGGCTGCGGCAAGTCCACCCTTCTGCGCATGATCGCAGGCCTTGAAGAAACATCCGACGGCAAGATCAGCATCGGCACGCGCGACGTCACACGTCTCGACCCGTCGGAGCGGGGGGTGGCCATGGTGTTCCAGACCTACGCGCTCTACCCGCACATGACGGTCGAAGAGAACATGGGTTTCGGCCTCAAGATGAACGGCGTCTCGGCGTCGGAAATCAAAGAGAAAGTGGCTGGGGCTTCAAAGATCCTGAAGCTTGACGAATACCTCAAGCGCAAGCCTGCGGCCTTGTCCGGTGGTCAGCGCCAGCGTGTGGCCATTGGCCGTGCCATTGTTCGGGGCCCGGAAGTCTTCTTGTTCGACGAGCCGTTGTCGAACCTTGATGCAGAACTTCGCGTGGAAATGCGCGTCGAGATTGCGCGCCTTCACAAGGAAATCGGCGCCACGATGATTTACGTGACGCACGATCAGGTCGAGGCCATGACGCTGGCGGACAAGATCGTCGTCTTGCGGGCTGGCCGGATCGAACAGGTTGGCGCGCCACTGCACCTCTACCGCGATCCTGACAATCGCTTCGTCGCGGGCTTCATCGGCTCGCCATCCATGAACTTCCTGGATGGCAAAGTCGTTGGTGGTGCAATCGAGGTGCCGTCGCTGCAGCGCGCCATCAGTCCGCCGATCCAGATGCCCGCGGATGGCACAGAGGTCATTGTCGGGATCCGTCCGGAGCACACTTCGCTCAGCGATGGCAGCACGCATAGTGTTGACCTGACCGAAGCGCTTGGCGGGGTCAGCTACGCCTATCTCTCCGGCGTGACGGGCGAGAAGATGATCGTGGAAGAGCGTGGCGACGTCCGGTCGAACGAAGGCGATCAGGTGACCGTGACGTTTGAAGAGGCGCGCGTCATGGTGTTCGACAAGAAAACCGAGATGCGCATTCGCTGACAGACATTCCGTCTGAAGACATCGAAACGCCGGCTCCAAGAGCCGGCGTTTTTTTGTTCCCGTCCGTTAGTTGGCGACGGCGTTATAAGCGCCCTTCGTGCCTTTGACGGCCAGTTTGCCCGCACCAACCGTCGTTTTGACAACGGCCTTCGTGGCGAAGAGCGACGCATCAACCGTGTTGTCGACGACCTTCTCGGTCGAACAAGCTGCCATGACCATGAGGGTCAGGAGGGCGGCGACGGGGCGTACGATCTTTTTCATGTCTCAAGTCCTTTTCGGTTGGCCGGGCTTCGTGTCCGGCGGCAACACCTGCGTTGCTTGAGGAGGTATTTACGCCGTGAGCATAAATTAGAAAAACGAATAAGAATCGTGTTTCAAACGAGTAATACTCAATAAAAGGCGTGAGGCAGAAAGCACAAGAGAAGCCCGGCACAGGGACCGGGCTGCTGCAAATTTTTGATTGGGATAAGTTTTAGCGGCTAAGAACCACGGCTTGCCGGATGTTCATGTTTTTCTCGATTGCTGTGATCGCATAGTCCGCCACGTCCCCGCGCGAGATGAGGCCGTTGCGCCAGTCCTTCGGGTCTTCAAGCACCTTGTATCCCCTTGGGGATGACGAGTTTGTCAGGATCACGGGCCGCGCAATCGTCCAATCGAGATTGCTTGCGCGGATCAACTCTTCTTGGCGGTCCTTGTCGGCATAGGGCTTGCCCAGAATGGCCCTGTGCCCCATCCGCTCGATCCGGCTCATTGCGTTGGCGCTGTCTCCCGCCCCGAATCCCGTCACTGCAATCAGACGCGCGACACCGGTGTCTTCCATGGCAGGCAAAAGGGCCTTTGTCGCGTCAGAGAACAGAGTGACCTCTTGCCAGAGCATCGCCACGCTTTCCTTTATGCCAAGGGCAAAAATGACGGCGTCGACCCCGTCCAAGGCTGCGCTGAGGTCTTCCGGTTTTGTGGCGTCTCCTGGAAAAGGCTCAAGGTTGGGTCGCGGGTCCATGTCGCCAGCACTCCGTGCGAAAGCACGGACCCTGTGGCCACCGGTCAGCGCCCGGTCGACGCACTTCGCGCCAATCCCTTGCGTGGCGCCCAGAACCAGAATGTGTTTGCTGTCCGTCATCTTACGTCTCACCTCACCAATCACCTGCAATGGATGTAAGGGAGTGTCCCAAATCTTCGAGTGGGCGTGGCTCTTGGTCGCAAATCACACTATATCGGAAGCATGAGCGACGCCGCCTTCAGAGATCACGACCACGCGCATTGCGCAGCACCTGCCTTGGCCGAGGCGGAAGCCACGGCAAAAGCGCAAGGTTTGCGCCTGACGCCAGTGCGACGGC
>CAZMKY010000244.1:0-11658 GCA_964566835.1 uncultured Rhodobacterales bacterium | reverse complement strand
AACATCCTGCCCTGCACGACCGACGGCGGACAGTTTTCGCTTCCGGGCGGGGGCGGTGGCGCGTATCACGGCGATCGTCCGGCGCATCATATGGGCGTACGACCCGAAGAGCTGGCCATTGTCGGCGCCGGGGAAGGTGTCTTGGATGGCACGGTCGATTTGGTCGAGTATCTGGGCGCGGACACCTTCGTCATCGCGGATGCCGGGGACGCCGGACGGATCACCGTTCGGGTCGTTGGCCGCGCAGATGTCGAGGTTGGCGACCGCGTCGGACTTGCGCCGACCGGGCCCGTTCACTTCTTCGACAGCGACGAGCTTGCCATTCGCTAGACGTGGCAACCGGGACGGGACATGCCTATATGCCTCTCAGACCTAGAACGGAGGCAAGGCATGTTCCTTTTCCAGAAGAAGAAGTCCGAAATGGTTTCCGCTGACGCCGCACTCGCCGGTCGCGAGGGCGCTATTTCCACGGCTGAGACGCATTTCATCAGCGGTCGCCCTCTGACGCTGGATGTGCCTGACGGCATGGAAGAGGCCATGTTCGGCATGGGCTGCTTCTGGGGCGTTGAACGGATGTTCTGGAAGTTGGACGGCGTCTATCTGACGATGGTGGGGTATGCTGGCGGCTTCACGCCGAACGCGACCTATCAGGAAGTCTGCACCGGACAGACCGGACACAATGAAGTCGTGCGCGTTGTCTATGACCCGGACGTTATCTCCTACGAGGATCTCCTGAAGGTTTTCTGGGAAGGTCATGATCCGACGCAAGGCATGCGGCAGGGCAATGATGTCGGCACCCAGTACCGGTCCGGCATCTATACCTATAGCGACGCGCAGAAGGCCGCCGCAGAAGAAACGCGCGTCATGTTTGAAAGCCAGCTGGGCAAAGCCGGGTATGGCAAGGTCACGACCGAGATCCTGACCGCGCCGGAGTTCTACTTTGCCGAGGATTACCACCAGCAGTATCTGGCGAAAAATCCCGGCGGCTATTGCGGGATCGGCGGCACGGGCGTGACCTGCCCGATCGGGACGGGTGTCAGCGCAAGCTGACCTGACGGCGCCCGCGTCAATTCTTAGCACCATCCAGCGGGAGCCTTTCCGAAGGCTCCTGCGTTTCTTTTGTGGTCCGTCGCTGTCGTTGACGGACCTTGAGAGGGAGGTTTCGGATGGTGTTACGCGTATCTGGCGTTGTTTTTGCACTTTGGATGGCGATCCCGGTCGTCCCGGTAGCGGCCCAGGATGTTGCGCCACCGGCACGGCCGGAAAGTGTCGCGCAAAGCCTTACCGATTTGGCGGCTTCGCTTTTGGCGGAAGAGGACCCGGGCGTGCAGGACGGCGATGTCCTGATCGAAGCGGTGCTGACGCCCGAGACCGGGGGCCTCGATGCGGCGCGGGACCGGGGCTATCTCAGGATGGCAGTTGCCCCTGACCCCTTGATGATTGCGTTCGACGGCGAAGACGCTGTCGGCGTCGCGGTTGCGATGGCGCAAGAAATGGAGGCTTACCTTGCCACGCTGCCGGGCGCATCGGCCACGCCAACGGTGGTCGTGCCCACCCCCTTGCCCCGCAGCGTGATCGTCGAAGGCTTGGACAGCGGCGTGGCGGATTTCACCACGCTGACCATCACGCGTGCCGAGGAAACGGATGCGCTGGATTACACGCAGGCGCTGATTTCGGACGTCAATGACGTGCCGGTGTTGTCACCTGAACTCAGCGGCATTGAGACCATGGACGATTTGGTCAACGTGCCGATCTACGTGCAGGAGGGCGGGCGCTATACGGCAAACCTGCGGCGGATCAACGAGGCCCGACAGGCGGCCGGCAAGGCGCCGCTGACGCTGCGCTTCGTGGATGACCGTCTGGACGACTATGACCTGATTGAAATGGTCGAGGTCGGACTGATCCCGGCGACGGTTGCGTCGGACTTCAAAGCGCGTTTCTGGCAAACGGTCTATTCCAGTGTCGTCGTGCGTGAAGATCTTGCACTGACCGAAGACGGGCGCATTGCATGGGTGGTGCGGTCGGAGAACCCGGAGTTGCGGGACGCCTTGGACGGCTTCGCCGAGATCGCGCGGCGTGGCACGCTTTTGGGCAATGTCATCTTGAACCGCTATGCGACCTCCGCCGACTGGATCGAAAACCTCGGCACCGATGAAAGCCGCGTTCTGATCGACGATGTGGAACCGGTCATTGATCGTTTTGCTGCGGAATACGGGTTTGAGACTGACCTGATCCTTGCGCAGGCCTATCAGGAATCGCGGTTGGATCAGACCCGGCGGAGCCATGTCGGCGCGATTGGGGTCATGCAGGTGATGCCGACGACAGCGGCTGACCCGGTGGTCGGCATTCCGGATGTCACGACGCTGGACGCCAATGTCGAGGCCGGCGTGAAGTATCTCAGGTGGCTCAGGGACACCTTTTTCGATGACCCCTCGATCGACCCGCTGGACCAAACGCTTCTTTCCTTTGCCGCCTATAACGCAGGGCCGGGCGGGGTCAGACGCGCGCAGCGCCGCGCCGTGGCGATGGGATTAAATCCCAATGTCTGGTTCGAAAACGTGGAGGTCGCCATTCAACGCGCCGTCAGTCGGGAGCCCGCCGTCTACGTGCGCAACATCTTCAAATATTACGTGGCCTATCGTCTGCTGGACGAACTCGAGGAAGACGCCGCGGCGGCGCGAGAGATGATCGAGGCTTTGCCGGACGATGTCTCTGACCTGAGCGCATCAGAGCGTGAGGCCCTCATTGAAGAGACGACAGATATCGTGACTGGCGAAGAAGGGCTTGGCGTTGACGGGGCGGCGTCCGACGGATAGGCGCATCCTCCATGACGACATGGACAGCATTGACGACCCTCAAGGGTCGAGACGCGGCAGAAGCCTTGGGCGAAGCGATGGAGCGGTTGGAGCCGCAACCCACAGGCGTGGGGGTCTTCGAGATCGAAGATGGATCCGGCCTTTGGGAAGTGGGCGGCTATTTTATCGAAGCGCCCGACAACGCAGGGCTTGCGCTTCTGGCGACGGCCTTTGGCGCGGGGGACTTCACTGTCTCGGAATTGCCCGAGACGGACTGGGTCGCGAAGGTGCGCCGCGAATTGTCCCCGGTCGAAGCGGGACGTTTCTTTGTTTATGGCAGCCACGACGCCGACAAGGTGCCAGAAGATCGGATTGCGCTTCTGATCGAAGCGGCAATGGCGTTTGGCACGGGGCATCATGGCACGACGCTTGGTTGCCTTCGTGCTTTGGACAAGTTGATCGTCGACGGGCGGCGCTTTCACGCCGTTGCCGACATCGGGTGCGGCACCGCCGTGCTGGCGATGGCGGCGGCGCATGTCTTCCCGGAAGTGGTTCTGGCATCCGATATCGATCAAGTGGCCGTCGAGGTGGCAGAGGCCAACGTCGCGGCAAATGGTCTGGAAGGCCGGGTTCGCGTGGTGGAGGCCGCGGGTTTCGACCATCCGGAACTGGACGGGCCGGAACGATTCGACCTGATCTTCGCGAACATCCTGATGGGACCACTGGTCGACATGGCACCTGATATGGCGAAGGCCGCAAAGCCGGAATGTGTGGCAATTTTGAGTGGTATTCTCAATGAGCAGGCCGACGACGTCATCGCGGCTTATGCACGGAACGGCTTCAATCTTGTTGAAAAACAACAGATTGTTGAGTGGACGACGCTGACCTTGGTCAGAACAAGCGACAATTGAGTAAAAACGGCGACGATTCTGCGAAGCAGGCCAAATTATTGCCACATTAGGACGCCAGTCTCTCTTCCGTCGGTTGGGGAACCGACAAAACTGGAGACTGCCAATGCCCGCTTCGCAATTCGATGAATTTGACCGGCGCATGCGCCGCATCAATCGCCGCCATTCACGCCTGTCGCGTGGTTATGTCACGTCCGTGAACCGTGATGGCCTTCTGGTTGCAACTCCTTCGCGCAGACGGTCCAGCATGCCGTTGCGCGGTGTGGTCATCATCGTGGCAATCCTGATGATATTTAAAGGCTTCCTGCACGCACAACTTGGCCCGACGGCCTATCAGACGCGTGTCGACAGCCTGGCAGGCGGAACAACGGTCGAGCAGATCGGCGCGTGGATCATGACGGCGGACCCCACCACCGTATGGATTTCCTCGCAATTGAGTTCCCTCGTGCGGTAACGGTCGCGTTTTTTTCTCGCGTGACACAGCACAAAAAGAAACGGCCGCGTCCTTGCCAGACGCGGCCGTTTTGCGATGTCTGAACCCTGCGCGTTTCAGCGACGGTGGTTGCTGCCAATCGTTTCGACGTCGGCAATCGAGAGGCCGAGATCGTCAAGTTCGTGTGCCGTCAGCTGGCGCAGTGCGTTGCGGGTGCGACGAACATCGTCCCATTCAACAGCAGCGGCAACGAGGCCGGTGGCAAAGGTTGCAATGCGGCCGGCAACGCCTTGCGCGGAGCCGAGGGGGCGGTGGGTATCAAGAAGCGCCATGCGTCTGTCCTTTCAGGTGGTGCTGGCCGCAAACCATTTTGCGGTCTGGCCGCACGTAGACAGGGTTGAGACCCGGGACAACTGCTGAGATTGCATATCTTTTATGCAGTTTTGGAATGGGTCGGTGTTTGCGGTAACACATTCAGGAGATTGACTTTTTTCGACATGTCGGATGTCGCTTTTGCGCGATTTCAGGTCAGATTTGAACCGTTTCGCAGCGTAAGGGCTGCGCGCAGAAAGGGTGGGCCTCTGCGTTCCCTCTTGGAGAATGTTCGCGTTTCGTGCTAATTCTGGCGCAACAAGAAACAAGAGCAGGTGAGGCAATGCGGGTCTTGGGAATCGATCCCGGGCTGAGAGCCCTTGGATGGGGCTGTATCGACGTCTCTGGATCTCGTTTGAGCCACGTCGGAAACGGCGTCCTGAAAAGTGGCGATGGCCCCCTTGGCACGCGGCTTTGCCGCCTGTTCGATCAGCTGTCCGAAATCTGGGAAACGCATCTGCCGGATGCAGCTGCGGTAGAGCAGACATTCGTGAACCGCGATGGCGCGGGCACGCTGAAGCTGGGGCAGGCGCGCGGCATTGCCATGCTTGTGCCAGCCCGCGCTGGCGTGGAGGTTGGCGAATATGCGCCCAATGCCGTGAAGAAATCCGTCGTCGGGGTCGGGCATGCGGACAAGCGTCAGGTCGCACACATGGTCGGCCTTCAATTGCCCGGCGCCAAGTTGGCGGGACCGGATGCGGCGGATGCGCTGGCGATTGCGATCTGTCATGCGCACCACCTGCAATCCGCAAGGGCTACGCTTAAGGTGAAGGCATGATCGGCCGTCTGTCTGGCAAGATTGGTGCCATTGGCGCTGATCACGTCCTTTTGGATGTGGGGGGCGTCGGCTATGTCGTCCACATTTCAGAACGGACGCGGGCCGCATTGCCAAGCGTTGGCGAGGCCGCGTCGCTCTGGACCGAGCTTCTGGTGCGGGAAGATCTGTTGCAGCTCTTCGGATTTCTGACCGAAACCGAGCGCGAATGGCACCGGATCCTGACGTCCGTGCAGGGCATTGGCGCGAAGGCGGGAATGGCCATTCTTGGAACGTTGGGGGCCGATGGAGTCGGGCGCGCGATTGCTTTGGGCGATCACGCCGCGGTCAAAGCGACACCCGGGATCGGGCCGAAGCTGGCGCAGCGCGTGGTAAACGAGCTGAAGGGCAAGGCGCCGCAGATGATGTCGCTTGGTCTGGACCAACCTGTCGTTGAAAGCGCCGCGCCAGTTGCAAGTGGTGCCGAGGCCGAAGCGCTGTCAGCGCTGCAGAACCTTGGCTACAGCCCAGAAGATGCCGCGCGGGCCGTGGCCGAAGCGGCAGCGGATGGCGGTGACACGGCAACGTTGATCCGGGCGGCGCTGAAGCGTCTGGCACCGGGAGGCTGAGATGAGCGAGCCCGACCCAACATTGCGCCCGGAGCGTCAGTCAGAGGACACCGATCGCGCGCTTCGTCCGGACCGTTTCGAGGATTTCGTCGGCCAAGCCGAAGCGCGGGCCAACTTGCGTGTCTTCGTCGAAAGCGCCAAGTCGCGCGGCGAAGCGATGGACCACACGCTGTTTCACGGACCACCCGGCTTGGGCAAGACGACCCTTGCGGGCATCGTCGCCAAGGAGTTGGGTGTCGGCTTCCGCACGACGTCTGGCCCGGTTCTGGCGAAGGCCGGTGATCTGGCCGCGATTCTGACCAACCTGGAAGCGCATGACGTTCTTTTCATCGACGAGATTCACAGGCTCTCACCCGTTGTGGAGGAGGTGCTGTATCCGGCGATGGAAGATTTCGAGCTGGATCTGGTCATTGGCGAAGGACCCGCGGCGCGGACTGTCCGGATCGAGTTGCAACCCTTTACGCTTGTCGGTGCAACGACGCGGCTTGGCCTTCTGACAACGCCTTTGCGTGACCGCTTTGGCATTCCTGTCCGCCTGCAGTTCTATACCGAAGATGAGCTTTTCCGCATCGTCTCGCGCGGGGCGGGGCTTCTTGGGATCGCTGCGGACGAAGCTGGTTGTCGCGAGATCGCGCGACGCGCCCGAGGGACGCCACGCATCGCAGGCCGGCTTTTGCGGCGCGTTGTCGACTTTGCCGTCGTTGAAGGGGATGGCCGTATCACGAAGGCCATCGCGGACAACGCGCTTGGCCGTCTTGGTGTCGATGCGTTGGGGCTCGATGGGGCGGACCGACGCTATCTGGGCCTCATCGCCGAGAACTATGGCGGCGGACCTGTCGGGATCGAGACGATTTCTGCCGCGCTGTCGGAAAGCCGCGATGCGCTGGAAGAAGTGATAGAGCCGTATCTTCTGCAGCAAGGCCTGATCCAGCGCACACCACGGGGTCGGATGCTGGCCAGGAAAGGGTGGGCGCATTTGGGGCTGGCTGCGCCGGAACGGCCTGATCAGGCGACGCTGTTTCCCGACGGCTGACGCCGCTGCGGCGACCGCGTTGCCATCTGTCGCATGACGTGAGTATTTGGGCCCGAACGAGGCGGCAAAGGTCGAAACCATGACATCGGATGATGTGGCGAAGCTGTTTACCCGGTCGGACGGGTCTTACCTTTTCGCACGGTGGGGGCGTCCGATCGTGCCGGTGGTCTTTGGTGTGGATGATGCAACGCTTTCGATCGTGAAAGGTGCAATCGAAGCTGTCGTTGTCCTGGCCGATCACAAGATGGCCGAAACTGATCCGGAACTCGGTGCGAACCTTGTCATGTTTTTCATCCGCGATTGGGCGGAGTTGGCCGAGACGCCGGATCTGGATCGTCTGATCCCGGAACTGCCGGAACTGCTGGACCGGCTTCAGGCGGCGGAGGCCAATCAATACCGCCTGTTCCGGTTCGATCCAGATGGCGCGATCAAGGCGGCCTTTGTCTTCGTGCGCATGGATGACCAGTTGTCGGAACTTCCAGCCGAAGATCTGGCGCTGGCGCAGGCGGCCGAGACGATTGTCCTTTGGTCGGATGTGGCCTTCCGCGAGAAGGGGCCCTTGGCCACAGCAAGCGACCGTGTTGTCTTGCGACCGGACATCGCCCGGATCATCCGCGCCGGGTATGATCCGGTTATGCCGACCGTGGCAGATGACACCAGCCACGCCTTGCGTCTTGCCGCGCGCCTTGGGGGAGATCTGCAATGAGCCATCGCTTCGACGTTCACGTCTATTACGAAGACACCGATCTGGCGGGCATTGTCTACTACGCCAACTACCTGAAATTCATCGAGCGTGCCCGGACCGAATACGTGCGTGAGATGGGTGTCGACCAGTTGGCGCTGAAAGAAGACGAGGGGCTGGTCTTTGCCGTTCGGCGGATCGAAGCCGACTATTTGCAACCTGCGCGCTTTGACGATGATCTGGTCGTGCAGACGGATGTCGAACGCGCCTCGGGCGCGCGACTGGTGATGCGACAGGTCGTGACGCGGGATGGCGAGGCCTTGTTCGAAGCCTTGGTCACGATCGTTGCGGTCGGCGCCAATGGGCAACCTGCGCGACTGCCGGAAATTCTGAGACGCCAGGTTCACTGACCGCGGGCCGGACACTCGGCAAAAAGCCGCGCTTCGGCACTTCTGTTGTGATTGGCAAAGAGAGGCCGGACCCTGTATGCAGGGTGTAATAAGAACGGCCCCGACAGGGCTGGCGGTAAAAAGAGCAGGCACATGGAATCCGAAGCACTCGCGTTGGCGCACAGCGCCGACTATTCGCTCTGGGCGTTGTTCGCACGGGCCACGCTGACGGTGAAACTCGTGATGATCCTTCTGGTCATCGCGTCGCTGTGGACTTGGGCGATCATCATCAACAAGCACCGCGACTTCCGCAAAGCGCGCGCCGAGGCAGACATCTTTGACGAGGCGTTTTGGTCCGGCGAGCCACTTGAAGGGCTCTATGACCAAGTGGGTAAGGCTCCGTCGTCAGCGCCGGAGCGCATATTCTCGGCCGGAATGTCCGAATGGCGACGGTCGCACAAAGGGTCTGGTGGGCTGATCGCCGGGGCTGGTGCGCGCATTGACCGATCGATGGATGTGGCCATCCAGAAAGAGGAAGAGGCGCTGCAGACCGGGCTGCCGCTTCTGGCAACCGTCGGATCGACAGCCCCTTTCATCGGCCTCTTCGGGACGGTCTGGGGCATCATGAATGCCTTTATCGAGATTGCAGAACAGCAAAACACCAACCTGGCCGTCGTCGCACCGGGCATCGCCGAGGCGCTTCTGGCCACGGGGCTTGGCCTATTGGCCGCCATTCCGGCGGTTATCTTCTACAACAAGCTGTCCGCCGATGCCGACCGGATCGTGGCAGGATACGAGACCTTCTCGGACGAGTTCTCCACAATCCTGAGCCGCCAGTTGGACGCGGCCTGATATGGGCGCGGGTGTTCTGCAGAAAGGCGGGGGCGGTTCCAGACGGCGGCGTCGCGCCAAGACGCGGCCGATGTCCGAGATCAATGTCACGCCCTTCGTCGATGTGATGCTTGTGCTCTTGATCATTTTCATGGTCGCGGCCCCTTTGTTGACCGTGGGCGTTCCGGTTGAACTGCCGAAAACGGCGGCCAACACGCTTCCGACCGAAGCGGAGGAACCTCTGACGGTCACCTTGACCGCCGAAGGCGAAGTGATGGTGCAAACCACGCCCGTCGCAGATGATCAGGTGGTCGCCCGGCTGACGGCGATTTTGTCGGAAAGGGATAGCGACAAGGTCTTCTTGCGCGCAGACGGGTCAATTCCATATGCGCGCGTTGTGCAGGTCATGGGCGCGCTGAATGCCGCCGGGATCGGCAATATCGGGCTGGTGACGGACACTGGCGGTCCGACGCTGCGCGCGACGGACGGGTGACGCCCCCTTGCGACTTGGCTGGTATATCTCTGGGGCGGGCCATGCTGGGCTTCTGGCTCTGGTGCTGTTCGGCGGCATCTTTGCCCGCGACCGCATCCCGGATGTGACTGTTTCGGACGTCTCTATCATTTCCGAGGCCGAGTTCGCGGCCCTGACGGCGCCAGAGGCCGCGCCAGAGATCGAAACGGAAAGCCCGGTCGTCACACCGCCGGCGGAAGATTCCGCACCCGAGACTCCAGAACCGGATGCAGCACCCGATGTTGCAACACCGGAGGTCGTTGAAGCCCCAGACGCGCCCGAAGATGTTCCCGAAACATTGCCGGAGCCGCTGCCGGAGGCCGCGCTTGTTGAAGACAATGCGCCCGTGATTGATACGCCGGAGACGGACATCGACGGCGCGTCGCCCGTGGCAGAGGCCACGCCCGCGCCCGCGCCACGCGTGGCGCCGGTGCCCTCCATTGCGCCACCGCCCGAGGCAGAACAGGCCCCGGAGGTCGTGGAAGACACAACGCCCGCACCCGAGCCAGAGGCAGAGCCCGCGCCCGAAGACGACCCGCAAGCCCCGGAAGAGGCCAGCGACCGGATCGTGACAGAGGCCGAAGAGACGCCTGATACCGCGCCTGCGACCTCGGCGCGCCCGCGCGCGCGCCCGGCCCGCCCCGTTCGCGTGGCCGAGCCGGAAGAGACACCCGCGCCCGCGTCGGACAGCACGGCCGATGCCGTGGCTGCCGCGGTCGCCGAAGCGAACCGGCCTGCCAATGCGCCTGTCGGGCCGCCATTGACAGGTGGAGAGAAAGACGCGTTCCGGATCGCCGTCGGGCAGTGCTGGGTCGTCGATCCCGGCGCAAGGTCTGCCGGCGTGATCGTGACGGTTGGCTTCTCGCTGGACCAGACGGGCCGGGTGCAGGGCGATGTGCGCCAGATCAGCGCCTCGGGCGGGGATGCCGGGACTCAGCGCGCGGCCTTCGATGCGGCGCGCCGGGCCATTTTGCGTTGCCAAAAGTCCGGCTATGATTTGCCAGCCGAGAAATATGGACAGTGGCGCGACATTGAAATGACGTTCAATCCTGAAGGGATGCAGTTCAGATGATGACCGCTTGGGTAAAGAAGGCCGCCTCCGGCGGAAGTATTTTCAGCAGAATGATGGGTGTGGCTGCCCTTATCTCTGGTCTGGTCATGGCCGCGCCGATGGCTTTCGCGCAATCGAGCTCTGGGCCGTTGCGGATCGAGATCACCGAAGGTGTGATCGAGCCTGTGCCGATCGTCGTCGCACCCTTTCTTGTCGAGACGGCAGGTGCCGAAGACTGGGCCCGCCAGATCACGTCGGTCATCGCAGGCGATCTGACGGGGACGGGCCTCTTCCGAAACCTGCCCCGCGAGGCCTATATCAGCGAAGTCACCCAGTTCGGCACTGACGTGGCTTATGCCGACTGGCGGGCGATCAATGCGGAGGCGTTGATCACCGGTGCTGTCAGTCAGACCACGGATGGACGCCTTCTGGTGAAGTTCCGCCTGTTCGATGTCTTTGCCGGGGAGCCTTTGGGCGAGGGGTTGCAGTTTGCCGGTACAACCGACAGCTGGCGCCGGATCGCGCACAAGGTGGCCGATCAGGTTTATGCCCGGATCACCGGTGAAGGCGGCTATTTCGACAGCCGGGTTGTCTTCGTTGAAAAGACAGGCCCCAAGGATGCGCGCCAGACGCGGCTGGCCATCATGGACTATGACGGCGCCAATATTCAGTACCTGACGGATGCCTCTGCGCTGGTCGTCGCGCCACGGGTGTCGCCCACGGGGGACCGGGTGCTTTATACGTCTTACGAAAGTGGCTTTCCCAAGATCTATGAGCTGACCGTGGGATCGACGGCGCGTCGGCAGCTCGACATCTCGGCCGGGACGATGAGCTTTGCGCCACGCTATGCGCCTGACGGTCGGCGAGTCGTCTATTCGCTGATCGAGAACGGCAACTCGGATATCTACCTTCTGGATACCGTGAGTGGAGAGCGGGCGCGCCTGACCTCGGCGCCATCGATCGAGACGTCACCTTCGTTTTCGCCGGATGGCAGCCAGATTGTCTTTGAGAGCGACCGGTCCGGGACGCAGCAGATCTATGTCATGCCGGCCACGGGTGGGGAGCCCCAGCGCGTCAGCTTTGGCCGGGGCCGCTATGCCACCCCGGTCTGGAGCCCGCGTGGCGACTATATCGCCTTTACCAAGCAGAATGCGGGGCGTTTCCATATCGGTGTGATGCGGACGGATGGGTCAAACGAGCGGCTGTTGACGGCCAGCTTCCTGGACGAAGGTCCGACGTGGGCGCCGAACGGCCGTGTCCTGATGTTCAC
>CAZMKY010000243.1:0-8803 GCA_964566835.1 uncultured Rhodobacterales bacterium | reverse complement strand
GGCGCGGTTGCGCGGTGCGCCGTTGATCCGAAGATCGCCCCGAAGCTCGACCGGGCCTTTTTCCCAAAGGCGGGCTGTGTTGGTCACGGGAGGAGCTTCGGCCGGGCCAGAGGTTCGCTCATACGTGAGCGCGCCCGAGGGGCAGGCTTCGATCACGTCGATAATCGCAGCCGTATCTGCGCCATCGGGGTCGATCCAGGGCTTTGCGTCGGGGTCGAATACACCCGGAAGACCAAGCACGCATTTCCGCGCGTGGATACAGGTTTTGCCGCTGAAGTGGATGGTCAGCTCTTCGGTTTCGACTTTCATGGGCGCAGTCCTCCTTGATCTCATGATCTAGGAGGACTGGCCAAGTCGTCTAGGTCAGGCGACCTCTTTGAAAACCGCAGTCAGAGCGGCCTCCAACTTTTCGAACATCTCGTCCATCTGGGCCTCGGTCATGATGTAAGGCGGGCAGAGCACGATGGATTGGCCGAGCGGACGGCAGATCAGACCATGGTCGGTGCAGGTGTTGGCAATACGCTCACTGACGCTCAGATGGCCTTCAAACGGTGTCTTGGTGTCCTTGTCACGCACGGCTTCAAGTGCGCCCATCAACCCTTTTCCACGCCACTCGCCGATGTTTGGGTTTTCGGCCAGTCGGGCAAGGTTGGCTTCAAACTTCGGTGTCAAAGCGCGGACATTGTCCAAAAGGCCTTCGTTCAGAACCACGTCAATCGCCTTCAGCGCAATTGCGCTGCCGACAGGGTGCCCGGACGCTGTGAAACCATGTGGGAATTCCTCAATCGCCTCGGACGCCGCCTGCAAGCGGTCGGTCAGGTCCGGACCAAGGATGACAGCCCCCATCGGGAAGTATCCTGCGGTTAGAACCTTGGACGAAATGATCGCATCGGGCATGAAGTCGTAAGTCTCGCAACCCCAGACCTCACCCGTGCGGCCGAAGCCACAAATGACTTCGTCCGAGACAACGGGAATGCCGTGTTTCTTCAACACCGGGACCATGGCCTGGAAGTAGCCATCCACGGGGGGAATGACGCCGCCTGCGCCCATGACGGGTTCGGCAACAAAGGCCGCAATGGTGTCTGCGCCTTCGCGTGCAATCAGATCTTCCAGTTCGCGAACCAGTCTTGCGAGGAAGTCGGCCTCGGTTTCGCCCGGTTGACCTTCGCGCCAGTAGTGGGGGCAGGTCAGATGCAAGAAGCCCGGCAAGGGTAGGCCGAACACCTCGTTGTAAGGCTTGCCTGTCATGGACGCGGAGACTGCCGTCACCCCGTGATAGGCATTCTTTCTGGTGATGATCTTTCGCCGTTCCGGCTTGCCTTCGGCGCCGCCCAAAAACCAGAGCATCTTGACCAGCGTGTCGTTCGCTTCGGACCCCGAGTTCGTATAGAAGACCTTGCCACGCTCAAACGGGGAAACCTCGACCAGCTTTTCGGACAGCATGACGGTCTGGTCAGCCATGCGGCCGAAAAAGGCGTGGTAGCCCGGGAAACGGTCGTACTGCGCCTTTGCCGCCTCAGCGAGGCCCGGATGATCGAAGCCCGCCACCATGTTCCAAAGGCCCGAATTGGCGTCGAGATAGCGGCGTCCGTGGACGTCGACCACGTACGGGCCTTCGCCATGTGTCAGAACCACCGCGCCACGGTCGTGGATCGTCGGAAGGTCGGTGAAGCCAGAGAAAGAATGGGCATCGGCCCGGGCTTCCCAGCTGTTCGGGGCGTCATCTCTCATCAAAGCACCTTCTTGTCAGGGTGTGTTTTGACTGGCGTAGCATGCAAAATGAGACGCTGGAAGCGGCGTCACACGCCCAGACGATCGCGGAGCGCGTACCACGTCATGGCAAGCGTCAAAAGTGGCGCGCGCGTCGTCCGACCACCGGGGAAGCGCGGCACGGGCAAGGTCGACAGAAGGTCCATGCGTTCGGCCTGTCCGGCGACCGCTTCGGCCATGATCTTGCCAGCAAGGCCGGTCAAGGCGACGCCGTGACCTGAAAAGCCACCGGCGGCGATCGTTTTGTCATCCAGCCGGGCCAGTAACGGCAGACGTGTCATCGTGATGCCAAGCGTGCCGCCCCAGTGATAGTCGATGCGCGCGTCATGGAGGCTGGGGAAGAGGCGCACCATGCGCGCGCGCAAGGCCGTCAGGATGTCGGTCGGAAAACCGATGGAATAGCTTTCGCGTCCGCCGAACAGCAGCCGCTGATCTTCCGACAAGCGGAAATAGTTCACGACGAACTTGTCATCGGCGACGGCGACGTCTTGGGTCAGGACGGTCTTGGCCAGATCGCCCAAGGGTTCCGTCGCGGCGATGAAGCTGTTGATTGGCATGACCTTTGACGGCACATCCGACACGATCTCCGGCAGATAGCCATTGCCTGCAACGATCACATGATCTGCGGTCACTTGGCCTGAACGGGTTTTGATCACCCCGTCTGCCGCAGATAGTGCTTCGGTCTGTTCAAAGATCGTCGCCCCTGCCGCTTCGGCGGCGCGCGCCAGTCCAAGCGCGTAGCGGAGGGGGTGCAGGTGGCCCGCGTCCATGTCCAGAACGCCGCCCTGATACACGGTGGCCGGGCAGATCGCCTGTGTGGCGTCGCGGTCCAGTGGAGTGGTGGTGTAGCCGTAGTTTCGTTCAAGCCATTCGGCATAGTCATGCGCTTCGCGCGTGCCGCCGTCTGTCCATTCGCCTTGCAGGACACCCGGGCGATAACGTGCCTCTGGCGCGTGGGCCGCGACGAGGTCGCGCGTCAGTGCCTTGGCTTCAACCGTCAAATCCCAAAGTTGGCGTGCCGCGTCGTGGCCCAGCCGCTTTTCAAGCCAGATCTGGTCCTTGTTGAACCCGGTGCCAACCTGGCCGCCGTTGCGTCCCGACGCGCCAAAACCAGCGCGGTGCGCTTCCAACACGACGACGTCAAAACCGCGCGCTGCGAGGTGAAGTGCCGCAGAGAGCCCTGTGTAGCCCGCACCGATGATTGCCACATCGGCGCGCCTGTCCCCGTCGAGCGCCGGTCGCGGCGCCGGAATGTCGGCTGTGGCGGCATACCAGCTTTCGGGAAAGGCGCCCGGCTTGTCGTTGCGATAGAGCGGGTTCATGGCGTCTAGACGTTCAAAAGCAGATGCTCACGTTCCCAGGGGCTTATGACTTGCAGAAAGTCGTCGTATTCGGCCGCTTTGACGATCTCGTAGACGCGGCAAAACTCCGTGCCCAAAGCCTCTCGCATGGGTTCTGCTGCCGCGAAGTGATCCAGAGCGGCATAAAGTCCGCGCGGGATCTCTTCGTCGGCGTCGTAGGCGTCACCCTTGAACTCGGGCTTGGGCACAATCTTGTCGACCATGCCGAGATAGCCACAGGCCAGCGAGGCGGCGATGCCGAGGTAGGGGTTACAGTCCATCCCGGCGATCCGGTTTTCGACGCGGCGGGCTTCCGGCCCTGACACCGGGACGCGGATCGCAGTCGTCCGATTGTCGCGACCCCATTCCAGATTGATTGGTGCGGCGTGGTCTTTCACATAGCGGCGATAGCTGTTCACGTAAGGCGCGAAAAGCGCTGTGGCCGCTGGCAGGTAGCGTTGCAGCCCGCCGATAAAGTGCATGAACTCTTCCGTTTCGCTGCCGTCCGGGTTCGAGAAGATGTTGCGGCCCGTTTCCTGATCCAGAACGGAATGATGGATGTGCATGGCCGATCCCGGTTCTTCTGCAATTGGCTTGGCCATGAAGGTTGCGAAGCAGTCATGACGCAGCGCCGCTTCACGGATCAGGCGTTTGAAATAGAAAATCTCGTCCGCGAGCTTTACCGGGTCGCCGTGACGAAGGTTGATTTCAACCTGACCAGCCCCGCCTTCCTGCGTGATGCCATCGATCTCGAGGCCCATGGCCTCGGCAAAGTCGTAGATGTCGTCGATGACTGCGCCGTATTCATCAACGGCGGCGATGGAATAGGCCTGACGCGCCGCCGCGGGGCGGCCAGATCGGCCTATCATCGGCTCAATTTCCTTGGACGGATCGGTGTTTGGCGCGACGAGAAAGAATTCCATCTCGGGCGCGGCGATCGGGGTCCAACCGCGGTTGTTGTAAAGCTCCACGATCCGCTTCAGGACGTTGCGCGGGGCAAATGGCACAAGCTCACCCTCGCGCGTCAGGGCATCATGGATGACCTGCACGGTCCAGTCCGCCGTCCAAGGCGCGGCGGAGGTCGTGGAATAGTCCGGCACAAGTACCATGTCGGGTTCCACAAAGCCTTCTTCGCCCGCGGCTTCGCCCCACCCCCCGGTGATCGTTTGGAAATATATCGAGTTCGGCAGGTAGAATTGCGTCTGGGTCGCGAATTTGTTGGCAGGCATGGCCTTGCCGCGCGCAATGCCCGAGAGATCTGCAATGATGCATTCGACTTCGTCCAGCCGCCTGCCTTCCAAGTATGCGCGCGTGACATCCGGGGCGTGCTTCAGCCAATCAGCCATGGGTCACAGTCTCCTTGAAAAACTCAACGATGCGCTGCGTGATGAGCGCGTTGTCGACCTTGGTCTCCAACCGGTCTTCCACGGTGTCGAGTTGCTCTTCCGGGATCACGCCTTTGCCACGTCGCGCTTTCAGAAGCGACTTGATGGCGGGCTGGTCGAACTCGGGGTGTGCCTGCACGGTGAATGCGCGACCAGGGTAGAGAAGGGCAGCGTTTTCGCAGAACGCGCTGCTGGCCACCCTCTCGGCACGCAGGGGTTTTTCAATCACCTGGTCCTGGTGCCACGCGTTCAACGTCACCGGTTCGCCAAGCCATTGATACTCAGTTGCGCCAACCGCCCAGCCTTCGTCGAATTTGACGACCCGGCCACCAAGCGCTTGCGCGATGATCTGATGCCCGAAACAAATGCCCACCATAGGCACGGCTTTGGCGCAGGCGCGCCTGATGAAGTCCTCCAAAGGCGCGATGAATGGCAAATCGTCATAAGCCCCGTGCTTGGAGCCGGTGATCAACCAGCCCTGCGCTTCGTCGACGCTTGTGGGAAAGTCCATATCGACGACATTCCACGTCCGGAATTCAAATCCGTGGCCGGCAAGCATGCGCTGAAACTGATCGTCATAGTCGCCTAGCTCCCTGTCGGCGTTGTCGAGGAAGTGGCCAGTCTGAAGGATACCGATAAGCATGAAGCACCAAAGGGTTTGTCTGGGCGGAGGCTAGTGCGCCGGCACGTGCCCGGCAAGAGGGGCAGCCACGTCAGACGGTATCGAGGTAGTGGTCCATGATTTCGTCCGAAGTAAGATCGTCATAGCCGTCGCGTTCCTGCCGCTTGGTGGCAAGGAAGTTGCGAATAAGGGCTGCGGGCAAGATGCGCTTCAGCATGTCCGAGGCAGCGAATGCCTGGATAGCTTCATCCCAGCTGGCAGGGATCTGTGCGAGTTTTGCCTCATAGGCGTTGCCCGTCAGAGGTTCAGGCGGGACCGCTTTTCGTTCAATTCCGTCCAGAGCCGCGCCCAAAATGGCGGCAAAGACGAGATAGGGGTTCGTGTCCCCGCCCGCGACTCGGTGCTCTATCCGGCGGGCAGCGCCCGGTCCTGAAGGGATCCGAACAGCAGCTGTCCGGTTCTCGTAGGCCCAGCCGATCCCCGTTGGCGCGTGTGCATTGGGAACCAGCCGATCAAAGCTTGGACCATGCGGCGCGAAGATCAGTGTCGAAGCCGTCAACGCTTCAAGACAACCTGCCACGGCATGACGCAATGTATCGGACCCGGTGTCGGTCCCGTCATCAAAGACGTTCCGCCCGTCGTCATCCAGAACAGAGAAATGGACGTGCATCCCCGATCCGGCCTCGTCCGGATAGGGCTTGGCATGAAAGGTCGCCACCATGTCGTGTTGTCGGGCCAGCCCCTTGACCAGCAGCTTGAACAGCCATGCCTCGTCTGCCGCTTTCATGGCGGGACCGTGCAGCAGATTGATTTCGAACTGCGCGACGCCGGCCTCGCTGGTTGCCGTATCGGTTGGCAGTCCCATTGCCTCTGCCGCGGCGTAGAGCTCGCCAAAGAACCGGTCATGCGCGTCGAGTGCCCTGAGGCTCAGGATTTCACCACCAAGGCGCCGTTTGCCAGAGCGGGGCGAGGGCGGCGGACGGAGTGTGTCACCGGAATCGTCAGCGAGGAAGAACTCCATCTCGGTCGCCGCGATGACGTGCCAGCCACGATCGGCATAGCGGCTGAGGACGCGGTCCAAGGCATGGCGTGGGTCGCCGTCGAAAGGCGTGCCGTCGTCGTTGGACATCCAGGTTGGGATCAGAACCGACGGTGTTTCAAGCCAGGGAATTGTCAGAATACCTTGATCGGTTGGCACCAGAAGGCCGTCACGGTCGCCACTTTCAAAGACCAAAGGGCTGCCGTCAATGTCGTCGCCAAGGATGTCCACGTTCAACGCGGAGAGCGGCATACGAACCTGTCCGTCCAGCACCTTGTCCAGCTGAGACACCGGGAGCCGCTTGCCGCGCGCCTGTCCGTTCAGGTCCGACACGGCAACCCTGATGGATCGCGTGCCCTCGGGAAGGCGGGTCATCGGATGATTTGCGGCCGGATCCGCAGTTTTTTCGGGCCGCCGGGCACATGCCGATTCAGCCGCCTGTTCACAAGGCCGAAGACGCCAATGACAACCAACGTCAGCAGGATGAAGAACCCGGCAACGATGGGGTAGGGCACGAACGGGTTGAAGGTCTTGTCTGCAAAGTAATTCGCATAGTAGAGCGCATCGCCGCGCTGCTGGAACGTCGGAAAGCCCGAAAAGAAGACCAGCGTCGTTGCATGGAACAGGAAGATTGCCTCGTTCGTGTATGCGGGCCACGCCAAGCGCAACATCGTCGGCCATGTGATCCGCCGGAAGCGGGCAAAACCCGTGATGCCGTAGGCTTCTGCCGCTTCAATGTCGCCCTTGGGGATCGAGCGAAGCGCGCCGTAGAAGATTTCACCCGCGTAGGCAGCGGTATTCAGGAAAAGTACAATCAACGCGCCCAGCCAAGCCGATGTCAGCGGGCTGAAGAACGGGAATGCTTGTTTCAGGCTGAGGAACAGGAAGTAAGCGAAGAAGAACTGAATGAAGAGCGGTGACCCTCGAAAGATGAAGATGAACCACTCTGACGGCTTTCGGATCCAGACGTTCGACGAGGCTTTGCCAAGCGCCACGGCGTTGGCAAGGAAGAAGCCGAAGGCCAGTGCCAGAACCCCAAAATAGATATTCCAGATCAGACCCGATCCGATCAGCGTGAAGTGCTGGCACAACGTGAAGTCTTCGCGCGGGAGCAAGCGTTCCCCGATGCCGACCGAGCGAAGCGCATAGGCTTGTATGGTGGCCAGGCAGCTCATGCGGCACGCGCCCGTCTTTGCGCTTCACCACCCGCCGTTGCCTGTCCATGCGTTAGGCGTCGCATGAGGCGTTCCAGGACGACTTCGCTGACGCGCGTGAAGCCAAGGTAGAAAACCAAGAGCGCGAGGAAGTACCACATCCGCCAATCGCCATGCGGGTAGGACGTGAAGCGCGGCAGGGCTGTGCCGCCTAGTTCGCGGGCCCAATAGACGATGTCTTCGATCCCGAGGAGGAACAGAAGCGGTGTCGCCTTGATGAGGATCATCCAGAGGTTGGAGAGGCCGGGCAGAGCATAGACCCACATCTGCGGGACCAGCACGCGCCAGAATGCCTGGCGATCGGTCATGCCATAGGCCTCGGCGGTCTCGATCTGGGCGCGTGGGACAGCCCGCATCGCCCCATACAGCACATTGGCTGCAAAAGCCCCGAACACGATTGAGAAGGTGAGCACAGCAAGCGAAAAGCCATAGACTTCGTGAATCCATTGCGGCGCGTTCGACAATGGCAGCTTCGCAGCAGTGCAGACGACGAAGTCATTGCCCTGCCGGATGGGCTCTTCCCAGTCCGGACATTTGACCTGATGGCGAAGCCACTCGAACGCCTGATCCAAGGCAATGACAAAGAAGAGAAAAAACGCGATGTCAGGCACGCCTCTTACGATTGCCGTATAGCCTTGGCCAAGCCAGCGGAGCGGCGCGATGCGGCTTCGCGCCGCGACAGCTCCGCCAAACCCGAAGGCCAAGGCGGTGGGGGCGGTGATGGCCAGAAGCGTGAGAACCGTCAAAACGGACCAATAGAGGCCGGCATGCTTGCCCGTCGTCAGATAGCAGGCAAACCAGCGAAACGTCGACAGCGTCTCGGGATCTGTGCAGAAGCTGAAAATGGCGGGTCCCCGTCGCGTGTTTTGGCGAGATTAGCCTATTGCTCTGGGGATGGAAGGGGGGTCAGGCCGCGTCAGAGACGCGTGTGCCCTCAAAGCTGCCCGAGGCGAAAAGGCCGAATTTGACCTTGCCAGACAATTGGTCGCCGTCACGCGCGCCTTTGAACGTCAGTGTCATCGGCATCGGGCGGTCGATCTTGGTCGTCCAGGACAGCGTCCCGCCGCTGTTTGTCAGATCCCCGACCGGGCCAGACCCCGACTTACCCGACATCTCGCCCGATTGACCATCCGCAGAAAGCGTCAAGGTCGCAGGGATCTTTCCCATGGGGGCGTCAATTGTCAGTGTCCAAGTTTCCATGACCGGGTGCTCTCCTCTTTCGTCTGGGATTGATAGCGAGACGTGAAGAGGCCGGATAGCCGGTCCAGACAGTCGGAACGTGACGTCACAAGGATTGTGGCTCAGGGTGCGTAGTGCATTCGCAGAACAGTCGCATCCTGCCCTTCGATCTCTTTCACGCGGCGCCCACGTGCCGAGAAAATGGACCTGTTTTGATAGAACCGGTTTTGCAGGTTGGGTCTTAGGCCCAATCC
>CAZMKY010000242.1:0-9476 GCA_964566835.1 uncultured Rhodobacterales bacterium | reverse complement strand
GTGATTGCCGAGGCGCACCCCGACAGCACGACGGACGATGACCGTTGGGACTGCGTGGATATCAAGGCGATTGGCCCAGTGAAAACGCCAGTCACACTGGAGATGATCAAGGCTGACCCGCGTCTGGAGGACATGGTTCTGGTCAAAAACTCCCGCCTTTCTGTTCAACCGGTCACAAACGAGGATTGGCAGGTGGTCTGCACACTGGCTGGCATCGATCCCTAAATCCTTGCCCGAACCCCTGTATAGGCGCAGAATGCATCAAAACAGGAGGGAACCATGGGCTATTTAGCTGTTCTTGTCGCAACGATTGCGGCCTTCATCTTTGGCGCTGTCTGGTACAGCGTCTTTGCCAAACCTTGGATGGCGGATAGCGGTGTTCCAGTGGGTGACAATGAGCGTCCACAGAATGCGTCTAGCCCTGTACCTTACGTCACGTGCTTTGTCGCGCAGATCCTCGTGGCCGGAATGCTGCGCCTGATGATGGATCAGATCGGCATCACGAGCCTTGGCAACGCATTGCAGTGGGGCGCCGCCGTAGGCTTGTTCTTCATCACACCATGGATCGCACTGAACAACGGGTATTCCATGCGCCCATTTCGGCTGACGATGATTGATGGTGGATACGCGACATTCGGCTGCGCCATCATGGGAGCTGTGCTCTACCTCATGGCGCCGACGGTCGGCTAAAGAAACTGTCGCCGCCCTCAAGCCAGAGGGCGGCGACTTGGCAATCTATCAGCCGTAAACGCTCTCTTTGCCGAAATGCTTGACCAAGAGATAGTAGATCACGGCGCGATACTTGTTGCGGTTCGAGCGGCCGTAAGTGTCGATGGCCGAGTTGATGGCATCCATCAGGCTGCCGTCATCAGCAAGGCCCAGCTTCTTCATGAGGAAGTTTTCCTTCACGGTGTTCAGCTCACCCTCGTCGCTGCCTGCGACGGTGCTGGAATCGTCGTTGTAGATTGACGGGCCGAGGCCGATGGTCACCTTTGTCAGAAGGTCCATATCCGGTTCCATCCCGCAGTCATTGCGCAGATCCGCTGCATACTTCTCGATCAGTTCGTCGCGCTTACCCATACTAGGCTCCCTATTGCTGCGTCTTCACTTGGCGCTCTCTCGGCGCATGCGGCAAACGGTAACGACGGTGTGCGAAAACGCAAAGAAAAACACATCAAATGGCGTGTTTTCGCTGAATTCTGCGGGGAAAAGAATGGAAACGGGCCAAGAGGGCCGCGCGATCTCTATTTGGGCAGGTAGATGGCCCACTGGTTGGCGATCAGGTCCAGCCGCGCTTCCGGACCCAATTCGCTCATTGCGATCCCGACCGCGCGCTTGACCGGCGCGCCCTTCTCTTCCGACTTCCAGGCATAGTCGTCCCCGGCGATGATGCCCCCCGGCTTCACCTTCCGCATGCATGTCGCAAGATCGTAGTCGATGAATGGCCAATTGTGATTGCCGTCCAAGTAGACCCAATCAAAGTAGTGGTCGTTGAATCCTGCCAGTGCCGTTTCAGATTTTTCACGGTGCACGCTGACGCGCGGATCGCTTGCGTAGCGCTCGCAAACCCCTTCGTACATAGGCTGAAGCCGATCACGGTTCTTCCCGCGCCCAAAGCCAGTGTCCCAGAACTCGGGCTGGTATTCCCAAGGGTCGATCAGATGCAGCCGAGACGGCTCGCAGATCTCCAAGATGCGCTGGCTGAAGTTTCCCTCCCAAACACCCACTTCGGCGACGACACCACCTTTCGGCAGCCCCCGTAGAAGGCGTCCGCGCATCTTGTCGCGACGGCTTGTGTACTCGACGGATTCCTCAGCCAATTCTTGGCCCCGGACGCATCAATAGCGGTAGTGTTCGGGCTTGAACGGGCCTTCCGGTGTCACGCCGATATAAGACGCCTGATCGGCATCCAGACGGGTCAGCTTGGCGCCGACTTTCGCCAGGTGAAGACTGGCAACCATCTCATCCAGATGCTTCGGCAGAACGTAGACTTCGTTCTTATATTCATCACCCTTCGTCCAGAGCTCGATCTGAGCCAGAACTTGATTGGTAAAGCTGGCCGACATCACGAAGGACGGGTGACCCGTGGCATTTCCAAGGTTCAGAAGGCGACCTTCAGACAGCAAAATGATCCGGTTGCCCGCTGGCATCTCGATCATGTCCACCTGTTCTTTGATGTTGGTCCACTTGTGGTTCTTCAGGCTGGCAACCTGAATTTCGTTGTCGAAGTGGCCAATGTTGCCGACGATGGCCATGTCTTTCATCTCGCGCATATGCTCAATGCGGATGACGTCCTTGTTGCCCGTCGTCGTGATGAAGATGTCAGCGTCGAGGTTCTCTTCCAGAAGTACGACCTCATAGCCATCCATGGCGGCCTGCAAGGCGCAGATTGGATCGACTTCCGTTACTTTCACACGCGCACCGGCGCCGCGAAGAGAGGCGGCAGAGCCTTTGCCGACGTCGCCGTATCCGCAGACAACTGCGACTTTGCCGGCCATCATGGTGTCCGTTGCACGACGGATGCCATCAACCAGACTTTCCTTGCAGCCATACTTGTTGTCGAATTTCGACTTGGTGACGCTGTCGTTGACGTTGATCGCCGGGAACGGAAGCTGTCCGTCACGCATCAGTTGATACAAGCGATTGACGCCAGTGGTCGTCTCTTCCGAAACACCCTTGATCTGATCCCTTACCTTGGTGAACCAGCCCGGCGATGCCGCCATGCGCTTGGCGATCTGCGCCTTGATGACTTCCTCTTCCTCGGATTGCGGAACAGGGATGATATCTTCACCCGCTTCTGCCCGCGCACCCAGAAGAACATAGAGCGTGGCGTCGCCGCCGTCGTCGAGGATCATGTTCGGCCCGTCGTCGAACAGGAAAGACCGGTCAAGAGAGTCCCAGTGCTCTTCCAAGCTCTGACCCTTGATCGCAAAGACAGGAATGCCGGCTTCGGCGATCGCGGCAGCGGCGTGATCTTGCGTGGAGAAAATGTTGCAGGATGCCCAGCGCACGTCCGCGCCCAGCTTGGCCAGCGTTTCGATCAGAACGGCTGTCTGGATCGTCATGTGAAGCGAGCCCACAATGCGCGCGCCGGCCAATGGCTTGTCCGATCCGTATTTTTCACGCAGGGCCATCAGGCCCGGCATTTCGCTTTCGGCGATATCCAGCTCTTTGCGGCCAAAGCCAGCGAGAGAGATATCCTTGACGATGTAATCGTTCGACATGAGCAACCGCTCCAACAAATGTAGGTTCACGGCGTGCTCTATCACCGGGCTTGTCGCCCGGCAATGCGGTGCTTTGGATCAGCCCGGAATGCCGGCAGGCTTTTTCACGGCGGGCAGGGCATCGCGCCAGTTGGTGCCCGATGCCATGATGCAGGATGTGCCGTTTGGGCGCGTCATCAGGATGGTCCAGGTGCCTTTTTCTTCTGACATCCAGACTTCGTAGATTGCCGAAGAATCGCGCAGTCCACCGCCCGCAAAAGCTTCGCCATATCCGGCTTCAAGTTTGGAGACGACCACATCTCTGGCTGCACAGTTTGACTGTGCCGCAGCGGCCACTGGAAGAGTTGTAATCACTGCAAGGGTCGTCGCTTTGAACAATCGGGGCATTTGACACTCCTTTCAGCGACCCAAGCTGGGTCGCACTGCCTCAATGATCTCCCCGTCTGCTGTCGTTCTTATTCCCGTCAACTTACGAATTCGTTCATTCGTTCCCGGGAAAAACTTCTACCACTTGTCCAATCTTTGAAATTTTCTTTCTGGAACGACGATCTCAGGACAATCTGGCTAAATACTGTGCGACATTTGGACATTTTCATGCCGGATTGAGCTGATTGTCCGGAATTCGTGGCCTTGACGGCTTTGGCTGGCCTAGGCACACCGCATGACATGCCCAGTTCGAAATCCGCACCACGCGCTTGGCAGCGCATGCTCTCCGGTCGCCGTCTAGATCTCCTCGACCCAACGCCGGTCGACGTAGAGATCGAGGATATCGCCCACGGCCTTGCCTTCGTGGCGCGCTGGAATGGTCAGACCAAAGGAGATTTCCCCTACTCCGTGGCGGAACACTCTCTCTTGGTTGAACAGCTTTTCGGCCTCATTGATCCAAAGGCACCGGAAAAATGGCGCTTGGCCGCCCTGCTTCATGATGCGCCAGAGTATGTCATTGGGGACATGATCTCGCCCGTCAAGGCAGCCGTGGGGCCCGGCTACGGCGCACTTGACGACCGTCTGACGGCAGCGATTCACATCCGCTTCGGACTGCCGGCAGCTATACCAAAAACCGTCAAAGCCAAGATCAAGAAGGCCGACAGAATATCAGCCTGGCTGGAGGCGACGGAAATCGCGGGTTTCACCACCGAAGAAGCGGACAAGTTTTTCGGAAAACCGGACCCCACCTTGATCCGCAAATTTTCGATCGAACCCCGCCCTCCAGTTGACGTGCGTCAGGCTTTTGTTTCCCGCCATGAAGAGCTTCTTTCCTAGTCATGATTATCCGAGCCGCGACACCTGCAGATGCCCAAGGCATGTGTGACGTCCTTAACCCCTTGATCGAAGCCGGCGGTACGACCGCATTGCGCACGCCCTTCACGGCTGACCGCATGACCGAGGTCTACGTCCTGCGCGACGCACTTATTTCGTGCAGCGTTGCCGATCAGGATGGGCGCATTCTGGGCTTCCAAAGTCTGGAATGGTCCGCACCCAAGCATGACCCCTTGCCGGAAGGTTGGGGCGTGATTGCCACCTTCGCCCGGATCGACGGCAACAAGCGTGGCGTCGGCCGCGCGCTCTTTGCCAGAACCTTGGAAGAGGCCAGGAAGGCCGGTGTCCCGACCATTGACGCCACGATCCGGCACGAGAACACCGGCGGGCAGATCTACTACGGAAAGATGGGATTTCAGGATTGGACCAGCGGGCCCGAGACCGTCAGCAAACGCTACGACCTCTGACCCGTCAGTCTGCCAGATATACTCAAATCCCTACTTTGGGGACCTTTTCGCGAGGATCCGTTGAAGCGTCCTGCGGTGCATGTTCAGACGGCGCGCAGTCTCGGACACGTTGCGGTCGCAAAGCTCATAAACCCGCTGAATGTGCTCCCAACGAACACGGTCTGCGCTCATGGGGTTTTCGGGCGGCGGCGGAAGCTCGTCTTCATGCGCAAGAAGCGCGGCTGTCACGTCATTGGCATCAGCGGGCTTCGACAGGTAGTCCGTCGCGCCGATCTTCACGGCGGCAACAGCCGTTGCGATCGCGCCGTACCCAGTCAGAACAATGACTTTGCTGTCGGGTCGGCGCTCTCGAATGCGCTCCACAATGTCCAGCCCGTTGCCATCCTCAAGCCGAAGATCGATTACTGCATAGGCAGGTGGCCGTGCCGTTGCGATGGCAGTACCAGCAGCGACGCTTTCTGCCGTCTCAACGGCGAATCCGCGTTTTTCCATTGCCCGCGCGAGGCGCTTCAGGAACGGTTCGTCGTCATCGACAATAAGCAGGGACGCGTCGGGGCCGATCTCGGTCATTGGGCGATTGGTCATTTAAGTCTCTTATGTTGTTGAAACCTAAGTAGGGCCAGCGCTCCTTTGGGTCAAACCTCGATCAAGCCGCGTCGATCAAACATGATGCACGTTCGGCGATTTCTTCCGGGGTTGCATTCCGGTCATAGTAGTCGGCCAACCCTGTGTCCGGGAACATCAGGTAGCTGAACGTGGAATGGTCGACGAGGTAGTAGTCATCGTCGCCTGTGCCGCGCGCATAGTAAGTCTTGTAGGCCAGGCTGGCCGCCTTCACCTGCTCTGGCGACCCCGTCAGACCGATCATGTCCGGGTGCAGGTTATAGGCAAAATCACCAACGATTTCAGGTGTGTCACGCTCAGGGTCGATCGAGATGAAGACCGGCGTTACATCATAGCCCTGCTCGGCCAGAACATCGACAGCAAGCGCATTTCGTGCGGCATCCAGAGGACAGACGTCCGGACAGAATGTGTATCCGAAATAGATCAGCGTGGGCCCGTCAATGACATCCTTGTCCGTCACCGTCTCGCCCGCGGCGTTCAACAACTCGAACGGGCCGCCAATTGCCGCACCACCGCCCGCGACGGCGCCAGCATTGCACGCTGTCTCGGTCCGGATGACCGTATAGGCATATGATCCGCCAATCACCGCCGCAACGGCAAGCATGGCCATGCCCGAATAAACCTTCATCATTGAACTGACTCATTTTCGAAAGAGACGCGGATTGATCCCCAGAGAGCGCAGCGACTACAACAGGACAGTTTGTCCCTTAACCAGAAAGTGATCTCGCGTGCTGTTTGATCCTGCATCTTTGATGCCCGACGCCGGACGCCGGTCAAACTGGGTCCGACTGAGAACACTCATCGTTCTGCGCTGGATCGCCATCGCGGGCCAGTTGGCTGCGATAACCGTATCGCTTCGGTATTTCGATCTGGAGCTGAACATCGGCCTTTGCTTTCTGGCCATTGGCGCAGCCATAACCGCCAATCTTGTCGCTGTGTTCATTTACCCCGAGAACAAACGCCTCAGCGAAGTCGAAGTGGCCTCGATGCTGCTTTTCGACATCTCGCAGCTTGTTTTCCTGCTTTATTTGACAGGCGGGCTGAACAACCCGTTCGCTCTTTTGATCCTTGCGCCGGTAACAATTTCGGCCACGGCGCTGAACCCCCGAACCACTGTGCTTTTGGGCGCGATCTCCATCTGTCTCGTCACGATTGTCGCCAATTGGTACATGCCGCTTCAAACCTCGGATGGCGAGGTGATGAGCCTTGCTGGCGACTTTGTCTTCGGATTCTGGGCCGCCATCGTCATTGGCGTCATCTTTCTGGCCGCCTACGCACAGCGCGTCACCGCCGAGATCCACGCAATGTCAGATGCCTTGACCGCCACGCAAATGGCGTTGGCCCGCGAACAGAAACTGACAGACCTTGGCGGTGTGGTCGCGGCAGCCGCGCACGAGCTTGGAACACCTCTCGCCACCATCAAGCTGGCAAGTTCGGAATTGAAAGAAGAGCTTTCCGACAGTCCGGACCTTTTTGAAGACGCCAAGCTCATTGCCGAACAGGCCGACCGTTGCCGCGATATCCTCAGGTCCATGGGTCGGGCGGGCAAAGACGATTTGCACCTTCGTAACGCGCCCATTGGCGCCGTGGTGCGAGAAGCCGCCGAACCGCATATGCATCGAGGCAAGGATCTTCATTTCGATATAGCACCGTTCCACGATCTCAATATTCGCCAACCCATCATTCAGAGAAAACCCGAGGTCATTCATGGCCTGCGGAACCTTGTCCAGAACGCCGTCGACTTCGCTCAGGCAAATGTGTGGATTGATGTTTTCTGGGACGAGGACGTGATTTCAGTCCGTATTGTCGACGATGGATCGGGATTTCCGACACAGGTGATCGGCCGCATTGGAGATCCCTTCGTACGACGCCGTCGTCGGGACACACAAACGCGACCCGGCTACGAAGGCATGGGCCTCGGACTTTTTATCGCAAAAACGCTGCTGGAAAGATCGGGCGCAGAACTTTCATTTGCCAATGGACGCGAACCCTTCGACCCCTTGCCTCGCGCTGGCGATCGCGGTGGTGCAATTGTCGAAGCTCGGTGGAGATTGGCCCAACTGTCCGGGCCTGAGATCGACGACCGCGCAGCTTTGGGCGAGAACCGTCCGTTCGACAACCCAGGAGAGTTAACGGCACGTTAACCATCCTCAATCAGAGTTCCTCAACAAAGCATGCTTTTGTTCTGGGGAATGAATTGATTGAACCCTTTCTATACCTCGTATCCTCTATTGCAGCCGCTTTGGCGGGAATGTCGATTGTGTATCGCAAGCGTAAGAGGCAACTGTCCTCGCCCGAGGGGCGGGAAACGATCTTCCTCTTCTCAAACGGTCGCTTGGCGGACGGTTCGGCCGACGCACATGCCCTTCTGAAAACGGCACCCCCCGGGTCGTCTGACCTGTTCAGAGTGCAAAATGCATTGGCGCCGGACTACCGGGGGCTGGCTTCATTATTCGAAGATGAGGCAATGCATCATGGTGTGATCACATCGAACGACAAATCAAACGATCTCTGCCTCGAGCGTGTCGGGATGGATGTTCGTCTGACCATCCGGCCGCGTGCGAGAGAGGCGACTGCGGCGCTGCCGCAAACGCATATTCATGCGATGCAAGCGGAGTTGGACCTGCTACGGACCAACACCAACATCGCCCCATTTCTGGCTTGGCGCCAGAATTCTGATAATGTGATCACATGGGTGAACACGGCGTTTCTCAAGGCGGCAGAGACGACTTTTGGCAGTGAAAGAGTGACTAAATGGCCGCTTCCGTCACTGTTTTCAGATCTGAACGGCCGACAGCTTAGTGACGACTCCGGCACGCCGCAGCGGATCAAGATGATGTCCGCTATTCCAGGTGACGAAAGATGGTTCGACTGCACAGCGGAGACTGTCGGTGCGGAGACGCTGTTCACGGCAGTGGATGTAACGGGAACGGTTGTAGCGGAAAGACGCTTGCGAGAGTTCATGCAGACCCTGACCGAGACCTTTGCGCAGCTTCCGATCGGTCTGGCGATCTTTGACCGGAAGCGCAGGTTGGTTCTGTTCAATCCTTCGTTGGTCGATCTGACGTCGCTCAAGACCGATATTCTCGCTGCGCGACCCAGCCTGTCTTCATTCCTGGACGCACTCCGGGAACAGCGGATGATGCCGGAACCACGTGATTACAAGTCATGGCGCGCCAGTTTGACAGAACTCGAACTCGCGGCGGAACAAGGGACTTATGAAGAGATTTGGAGCTTGAGCGAAGGTCAGACCTACCGGGTGACGGGTCGCCCCCACCCCGACGGTGCAATTGCGCTGCTGTTCGAGGACATCAGTTCCGAAATTTCGCTGACACGCCGCTTCCGGTCCGAACTGACGTTGTCACAATCCGTGTTGGACAATCTCGACGAAGCGGTTGCTGTTTTCTCGCAGAATGGCGTGCTTTCGATGGTCAACGCCGCTTATGCGAGGCTTTGGGGCAGCGCGCCAGATGCAAAGGTTGTCGACGTCACTGTTGCCGACGCCACCCGTGATTGGTCCGAGAAATGTGCGCCCACACCGATTTGGGGCGATCTGCGTGACTATGTTCAGGACACCGGCCAGCGCGAGGATTGGCAAGGGCAGGTTCAGATGGCGAATGGGCGATCCCTGTCTTGCAGGTTCTCTCCCATTGCGGGCGGTGCAACGCTTGCCACGTTCGTCGTTGAACCTGCCGCGTCCCCGGCAAACGAGGCGCCAGCAAGCAACATTCGGAATGTTGGCTGATCCGCCTTGCGGGTGTCGTTCGGGTCGTCCAATCATGAGGTATGGTCGCCGTCGAAACGCTGGAACTCGATCTGCCGGATGCGGATGCAACGTCGTCACTTGGCGCCGCCATGGCAGCCGTCCTTGCGCCCGGCGATACGGTTCTGCTGACAGGTG